>CAZNWX010000005.1:23369-23679 GCA_964576415.1 uncultured Magnetovibrio sp.
AGCGCCACCAGCAACGCCGGGTCATCCAGTTTCGGATCGTGACACAATGTCACGACGGCCGTGCGCTCGTCAGGGGCCAGATCCGCCATAGCCGTCGATGGCCAACGGCGGTCGATGGTCACACCGGGAAAGCGATCGTCCGTTCCCCAGGTGTCGCGCGGATCAATGATGATCACCTCGTAACCCGTTTCAGTCGCCATTTTAGTCAGGGCCTGAGCAATATGTACGGCGCCAACGATGAGCATGCGCAGCGGCGGATTAAAAATGCGCACGAAGGTGCGCCCGCCCGCTTCGGCTTCTATTATACCGC
>CAZNWX010000006.1:0-9933 GCA_964576415.1 uncultured Magnetovibrio sp.
TCCAGAATGAGCGACCGCGGCATCCGCGCCTTGGCCCGACCTTGCGCCAGGATGTCGATCATCGGCAATGTGAACGAAGCCGTTTTCCCAGTACCCGTTTGGGCACAGCCAAGGATGTCGCGCCCCATCAGGACATAGGGGATCGCTTCCGCCTGAATCGCCGTAGGTTCGATGTAGCCGGCATCGGTAACGGCATTCAACAAGTCTTCACTGAGACCGAGATCGGAGAAAAGCATGTAAGCCGGGTGTACCCGTCGATGTGATCGGCCGAACGCCATTTCTCTATTCGTGCCAAAGGTTGCTGGATAGTAGAGTTTTGATGGCCCCTGTCAATGATTTAGAGGGCTATCGAACTCCTTGTGATGAATCCTTGCCAATGCGGCGGACTTCGCTACCGTCCAACCGCGCGAACACATCAGGAGCTCTCGAATGCGTGGACGGATCCCCCTGGTTCTGCTGCCCGGCCTCTTATGCGACCACTCTCTATGGAAACATCAAGTTGCTGCACTGGACGACGTGGCCGATTGCCAGGTCATGGTGATGACCGAAGACGACACCATGGCCGGGATGGCGGCGAGAGTTCTTGCCCAAGCGCCGGCCAAATTCGCATTGGCGGGACTGTCCATGGGCGGCTATTGCGCCTTTGAAATCGTGCGCCAAGCGCCGGACCGCGTCGTGCGACTGGCCTTGTTGGATACGTCCCATGGGGCCGACGCGCCATCGCGGCGCAGCGAACGTCTAGCTTGGATCGCCAAGGCCAAGTTGCAAGGCTTAGAAGCGCTGATCCCGGATCATATGGCCATGTGGTTCCACCCTGAACATCTAAAAGACGAGGCTCTGGTTGCCGTGGCGGCACAGTCGGCGCGGAATGTCGGATTGGCGGCCTATGAACGGCAATTGACCGCGATCATGGACCGCTTGGACAGTGCACCGACACTCGCGTTGATATCCTGTCCGACGCTTGTGTTGTGTGGTCGTCAAGACATGGCGACGCCCTTGCATCTGCATGAAGCCATGGCTGACGGCATTGAAGGGGCTGAGTTGGTAGTGGTTGAGGATAGTGGTCATCTTTCGACCTTGGAGAAACCCGATGTCGTATCCGCCGCTTTGCGCCGGTGGCTAGGCGTCAGGGTGTAGGAGGGGGGGCATGCAGGGACATATTCTTGGTGTCCGTGGCCATACACCTCACATTGCGGATGACGCGTTCATCGCGTCGACGGCGGTGGTCATTGGCGATGTGGAAATCGGCGCGCGGGCCAGCATCTGGTATCACTGTGTAGTCCGTGGCGACATAAACGAGATTCGCATTGGGGAAGACACCAACATCCAAGACGGTACGGTGATCCACGTCGCCCGCAACAGTTTCGGCACCTATATCGGCAAGGGTGTGACCGTCGGCCACCTTTGTCTTATTCATGCCTGCACCCTGGCGGATCATTGCATGATCGGGATGCAGGCGACCGTCATGGATGGGTGTATTGTGGAACCCGGTGCCTTTTTGGCCGCGGGCGCTCTATTGCCGCCGGGCAAGCGCATTCCGGCTGGCGAATTCTGGGCAGGTTCGCCGGCCCGTTTTGTCAGCAAGGTCAAGGATACCCATAAGGCGATGCGGGATCGCATTTGGCCCGGGTATTCCGAACTGGGCGGAGAATACAGGGCCGAAGGGTTGGATCTGAGAGATCTGGCCGACTATGCCCCGGCATTATGGACGCGACAAAGCGCAAGGGAATAGGGCGTGTATCAGGGTATGGATATGGAAGGGCTTCTCGACGGAGTCTATGCCGGAGAAATTCGCGCTATCGCTCGAATGATGTCCTTGGCCGAGGGGGCACGGGCGCCGGTTCACGACGCCATGGCCGAGATCTATCGGCGAGCCGGACGAGCGCATGTTGTCGGCATCACCGGTGTACCCGGCTGTGGAAAGTCAACGCTGGTGGGGGCGCTTACCCGGGTGGTCCGTAAATCTGGCCGCAAGGTCGGCATTGTGGCTGTCGACCCGTCCAGCCCGTTTTCCGGCGGTGCGATCCTTGGCGATCGTATCCGGATGACCGATTTGGCCACCGACGAGGGTGTCTTCATCCGCTCCCTGGCGACGCGCGGCAACCTGGGCGGGTTGGCCAGCGCCAGTCTGGATACTGTGGACATTCTTGATGCAGCCGGATTTGACCTAGTGTTGATCGAAACGGTGGGGGTCGGTCAGGACGAGGTTGATATCGCGAGCGCGGCGCAGACGGTGGTCGTGGTATCCGCCCCGGGACTTGGCGACGACGTCCAGGCCATCAAGGCCGGCGTTTTGGAAATCGCCGATATCCACGTGGTCTCCAAAGCGGACCGGCCCGACGCCAACAAGACGCCCAGCGATCTGAAGGCCATGTTGGGGCTGGGACTCAGCAGTCGTGATCGGGGGGTATGGTCCGTGCCGGTCATCTGCACAAGTGTCGAGACGGGTGAGGGGATCGAGGACCTGAGCGCTGCCATTGATGATCATGGCGTACATTTGTCGAATTCTGGAGAGCGCGATCACCGGGAAAAAGAGATTGCCGAGATGCGGGTTCTGAAGATTGCCGAGAACATGGTTCGCCGACGCGTGGAAGGGGAGCGCGAAACAAGCCTGAAAACCATGTTTGACGACACAGCCACGCGCCGCCTCGACCCTCATTCCGCCGCGCGTAAATTGCTTCAAGACCTGAATTTAGTTGAATAACATATTGATAATAAAATGATATATTTTTCATATTTGAAAATCCACGTGTTCTGATAGGGAATTTTCGAACACTTTGGTTTTGTCATGTCACGGCCGTCTGGAAATTGAATTCGTGCGGACTATTTTGAACTGGCCACTTTAATTCGTTGATTGCGATCTCAAATTTTTCCTTACCACTGGGATTAAAGAAGCCAACCACCTGGCCGTTGTGGCGGATCAATTAAGCGGGCTGTACAGGCTTTTCAGGCCACGTCGCCGGGTGCCATGTATCCGCACCGGCGCTTTTCAGGTACTACGCCGAACCGGTTGGCAATCAGGGATTGGTGCCCGGCTATGCCGACGTGAAACACGAGGGAATTGACCACGGTTTGCGAACGCTGTTGGATTGCATGACGACTAGTGACTGATCGTTGCGCAGATTCCGTTTCACGAGGGAGAAACCAATGACTGTCGCCCGCCAACTGGCCGAGCGCATCCTGGCTCCAACGTTCCAGGATTTGCCGGCTGAAGCCGTACATTGGGCCAAGATCGGTATTCTGGACACGGTGGGTGTCACCATTGCCGGCGCCTCCGAACCGTGCACCGCCATCACGGCCGCAACGCCAGGAATTGCAGATACGGATGGCCCGGCCCTTTTGTTCGGCCTTGCGCGGCGGACCTCTGTGCTAGATGCGGTTTTGATCAACGGCGTTGCGTCGCACGCATTGGACTATGACGACGTCAACAATCAGATCGGCGGCCATCCCTCCGTACCACTGGTGCCGGCGATGTTCGCCTTGGCCGACATGGTGGATACCACCGGTGAAGATGCTATCGCGGCCTACGTTTCGGGGTTTGAGGCGGAAACCCAAATCGGCCTCAGTGTGCACTATCACCATTATGCCAAGGGATGGCACCCGACGGCGACGCTGGGCATCTTCGGGACTGTTGCCGTGGGCGCGCGGCTGCTGAACCTCAACGTGGACCAGACCGCCCAGGCTTTGGCGCTGGCGGTATCCCTGGCGTCCGGCGTGAAAGCCAACTTCGGGACCATGACCAAGCCGCTGCACATCGGGCATTCGCTGCGCAACGGCGTGATGGCCGTATTGATGGCGCGGGACGGGTTCACCGCTAACGAGGCGGCATTTGAGCACAGGCAAGGGTTCTTTGAGGTCTTCAATGGCGCGGACAGCTATGATGCATCGAAGATTTTCGACGGGTGGGGCACACCCTGGAATGTCACTGACCCCGGCCCGAGCCTGAAAGCCTATCCGTGCTGCGGTTCAACCCACGGGGCCATCGATTGTGCTCTGGCTTTGCGCCATGCCCATTCGCCAGACTTGGCGGATATCGTCAAGATCGACATCCGTACCGATCCGAAGCGATTGCCGCATACAGACAATCCCGACCCCATCAGCGGCCTTGGCGCCAAGTTCAGTATACAATACGTGGTTGCGCGCGCCCTCATCGACGGCGCGGTGCGGTTGGGCGACTTCGAGAACGCGGCCTACGACGACCGGGGCGCGCGTGATCTCATGACGAAGGTTTCGGCGTCCGTCCATCCGGACATGGATGATCCCGATATGGATACCTACGCCGCCGAAGTGACAGTCACGATGAACGACGGTCGGAAATTGTCCCACCGGTCCGGCGACGTCGTGCTGCGGGGGCCGGGCCGTCCCATGGATGAGGCGGCGTTGTTCGCGAAGTTCGCCGACTGCACGCAGCGGCAGTTGCCGGCGGAAACGTTGCGCTCACTCTATGGGATGCTGCTGCAACTGGAGACGTTGCGGCGGCTTAGCGCCGTGACAGACTGCCTGGCGGCTGTCTAACCGTCAGGCACGATGGTTGCCAAATAGACGAGGGATCAGTCGATAGCCTTCATCATGATGTAGGTGCCCGGCGCATCGGCCAAAGCCTTTAGCACACCTTTGCCCGGCGCGCGGGCCGGCACGCGGTTCTTGCCGGACTGTTTCTTCAGCCAACCGTCCCAATCTGGCCACCAGGACCCTTCATGCTGCGTTGCGTCGTTAAACCAATCGTCAGCCGTCTTCGCCTTCTTGGCATTGGTCCAATAACCGTACTTGGGTTTCGACGGGTGATTGACGATGCCCGCGATATGTCCCGACCCGGCGAGTACGAATTTCACCGGCCCTTTATAGAGTTGCGTCGCACGGTAGGTGGATTTCCAAGGCGCAATATGATCTTCGCGCGTGGAAATGATGTAGGTCGGCACTTTAATGTCGCGAAGGTCCAGTTTGACACCGGCTAATTCAACGCCGCCCGGTTCGACCAGTTTGTTTTCGAGATACATCTTGCGCAGGTAGAAAGAGTGCATAGCGGCCGGCATGCGGGTCGAGTCCGCGTTCCAGAACAAGAGATCGAACGGAAACGGCTCCTTGCCCATCAGGTAGTTGTTGATGACGAAGGACCAGATCAGATCGTTGGAGCGGAGCATATTGAAGGTGTTGGCCATTTCACCGCCTTCCAGATAACCGCGCTCGTACATCTTTTCTTCTAAGCTGGCCAATTGGACCTCATCGATGAAGACGCCGAGGTCACCCGCTTCCTCGAAATCCACCATGGTGGTAAAAAAGGTGACAGAATTAACCAGGCTCACGTTATCTTTTGCGGTAAGATAGGCCAAAGCCGAGGCAACGAGGGTGCCCCCGATGCAGTAACCGATCAAGTTTACGTTATCTACGTTGGCGGCTTTTTTCGCAGCGTCGATGGCGGCGATGGGCCCTTCCAGCATGTAATCGTCGAAGGTTTTCTGCGCTAGTTGCGCGTCCGGATTCACCCAAGAGACGACAAACACAGTGTGGCCTTGTTCTATGGCCCAACGGATAAACGAGTTCTTCTCACGCAGGTCCAGGATGTAATACTTGTTGATCCATGGTGGCACGATAACCAACGGCGTTTTCACCACGTGGTCGGTGGTAGGGTCGAATTGCAGGAGTTCCATGAGGTCGTTCCGGAAGATGACCTTGCCCGGCGCTGTGGCAACATCAACACCAACCTTAAAGGCGCTCGGGTCAATCATCTTGATCTTCAACTTACCGTCGCCGTCCTCCAAGTCCTCAAGTAGGTTCTCAAGACCCTTAAGAAGGTTCTTGCCGCCTGACGCCAACGTCGTCCGGAGAACCTCTGGATTGGTCATGACGAAATTGCTGGGCGATAGGGCGTCGACGAATTGGCGGGTATAGAAATCCACTTTGTCGGCCGTTTTCTTGTCTAGGCCTTCGACACCTCTGACGGAGGACTGAATCCACCGCGACGTGAGTAAGTAGGATTGCTTAAAGAAGTCAAAGATCTGGTTTTCGTTCCAAGTATCGTCGTGGAAGCGACGGTCATCGGTCGCCGGTTCAATGACGGGCGCCGTATTCTGACCAAGCATGCGTTGCGCCGAATAATTCCACAGCGTCAGATAATCATGCCAAAGATTGAGGCTAGATTGTACAACGTGGGCGGGGTTCGCCATCATCTGGGCCGTCATTTGCATGAAGGCTTCGCCCACATTCATTGGATCGACTTCCGGCGGGGCTCCGGCTTCCAAGTGACGGCGCATGTAATCGGCCATTAGACGCTGCGATCGCTCCGCTATCTCAGCCAAGGATTTTGACAATTCCGACGGATCAGGCATTTTTGGCGTCGGCTGAGGTTGATCGTTCATCATCTAATCCTTTAAGATCATTTGAGAATCATGGATTTGGCACTCGACTTAATGGCCGCAGCAGCTTAGTTTGCGATCGGTTAACTATTCTAATGTATACTGGACTTCAAGAATTTTTGCTGCAGTTGCGAAAAGAATGAATATACAGAACGATACGAAACGTTAGAAAAGGGCGATGAGATCGATGTCGAAGTACAAATTATTGAAGATTGGTGGGCATTTTACCGCCGTCACTTTTGCCGTCTCTTTGCTTGGTTCTTGCTCTCAGTTGCCGGATGCGGTCAATCCTGTGGAGTGGTATAATAGCTCGGTCGATTTTTTTGTCGGCAATGAAGAAAAAGAAAAGCCTTCTGCCAGCCAGCAAGCGAAGAACACGCTTGAGAAGAACGGTGGCAAGGCCCTCCCCGGCGCCAACAAAGAATTCCCGAAGATCGCCACTGTGGATCAGCAGCGTGACTACTATGAGGCGCGCAAGCGTGGCGGGCTTGTCGCCGACACGGAAGGCCGCAATTATGCGCCAGCTATTGCACGACAAGGTGAGACCTCCAGTCGACTGGCCGCTGCGCCTCCGCCGGAGCCAAAAGCCGTCGAACAGCAACCGGCCCCGCCGGCCACGCCAACGACGCCCGTAACCACGGAAGAAGTACTTTTGGCGCCGCCGTCCGGGCCTTCTACTGCGAAAACGGCGAGCGCATCCCTGCCTTCGACGGGAGAGCAAAAGGCCTTTCAAGCTCGACTCCAAAAACGTTTGAACGAAATCCGGGCGCGCGCGGGTCAACCCCCCGCTGAATTGCCGACCTCGATGGCCGGTGTAATTGCGCCGGATGACTTCGGGACGGTGATTGTCAACTCCACCGGCATCAGATCCAGCCGCGTTAGCTCGCTGGCCATAAACCCCGCAAGCGTCAAGGCGACACCCCTGCCTGCCAATCCGCTGACCCATATCTCCCGCCCGGCCCGGCCTCTGGCTTCCGGCGTCGTGAAGGTGGCCACCATTCATTTCCGCAACGGCTCATCCGCACTGACGACGCGCGATCGCCAGATTATTGCGAACGCCCTGCAATTGAAGAAGGAGCGCGGCGGGCGTATTCACATTATCGGGCACGCCAGCAGCCGCACTCGGTCAACTGATCCGGTTCGCCACAAGATGGTGAACTTCAAGGTCTCAGTTGACCGCGCCGACGCGGTGGCCCGAGAGTTGATCCGTCTTGGTGTTAAGAAGAAAGAGTTGGTGGTCGACGCCATTTCCGACGCGCAACCCGTCTACTTCGAGTTCATGCCGACTGGCGAGGCGGGTAATCGGCGGGCGGAGATTTACCTCGAAAGCTAGAGGGGATGCGCACGTACCGCGGCGCGTGCCATTGCGGCAAAGTCGTATTCGAGATCGACACGGAACTTGACTGCGCGGCGATTTGTAATTGCTCCATATGTCGGCGGCGTAATGCGCTGATGCACCGGGTCCCGGCGACGCAGTTCCGCCTCATTTACGGCGCTGATGAGCTGACCCTATACCAATTTAATACGTCAACCGCGCGCCACTACTTCTGCAAGACCTGCGGGATCTATCCATTTCATCGTCCGCGCATCGCGCCCGATGCCTACACGGTCAATGTGAATTGCCTGGACGACGTGGATGACGACCAAATCACGAATTTGGAGATCATTCGCGTCGATGGGCGCTCGTTTTCCACTTCGAAGTGATCTACAACGGCCATAATTGCACTATGATTAAACGGCATGCTCTTTTATCGCCGATGGAACGTGCTTGAGCAGTACGGAACCATCTGGCATTTCATAGGCGCAATCAGAACAGCGGTTGAACGGCCATGGACCACGAATTTCATAAGATCAGGCGTTTGCCGCCCTATGTCTTCGCAGAAGTTAATGCCATGAAGGCCGACGCTCGAGCCGCTGGCGAGGACATTATCGATTTTGGCATGGGGAACCCCGATCAGCCGCCGGCCCTGAATATTATTGAGAAGCTTAAGGAAACGGTTGCGGATCCAAAGGTCCATCGCTACTCGAACTCCCGCGGCATTTTGGGACTACGGAAAGCCCTTTCCGCCTATTACGGGCGCCGTTTCGGGGTCGAGGTGGATCCGGAAACAGAGGTCATCGTGACGCTGGGGTCGAAGGAAGGCTTGGCCAACTTGTCATCGGCTATCACGACGCCTGGTGATGTGATCCTCGTACCGAACCCGAGTTATCCGATCCATCAGTTCGGATTTATCATCGCCGGCGCCGCGGTTCGCAACATTCCCGTCGGACCGGACAGCGATTTCATGGCCGCGCTTGAGCGTGCGGTCCAGCACAGCGTACCGAAGCCGACCGCCGTGGTTCTCAACTATCCGAACAATCCAACCGCCCAGGTCGTCGATCTCGATTTCTATGCCCAGGTCGTCGATTTCTGCCACTTCCATGGCATCTATATCCTGTCAGACCTAGCGTATTCGGAGGTTTATTTTGACATCGCTCCGCCGCCGTCGATCCTTCAGGTTCGGCGTGCCTGGGAAATTGCCGTAGAGTTCACCTCTATGAGCAAGACCTACTCCATGCCCGGATGGCGGATCGGGTTCGCGGCCGGGAACAAGAAACTCATTGGAGCTTTGGCGCGAGTGAAGTCTTATCTGGATTATGGCGCCTTCACACCGATCCAAGTAGCCGCGACGGCGGCTCTGAACGGACCGCAAGATTGCGTCGATGAGATGCGAGCCCTTTACAGGGAACGCCGCGATGTGCTGGTCGAAGGATTGGCCAATGCCGGTTGGGACATGCCCGTGCCGGACGCGACCATGTTCGCTTGGGCCCCGGTGCCGCCACAGTTCTTGGACATGGGGTCGCTGGAATTCTCGAAACTTCTGCTTCGCGAAGCCCAGGTGGCGGTGTCTCCCGGTATAGGTTTTGGGGAGCATGGCGAGGGATTTGTCCGCATTGCGCTTTGCGAGAACATCCATCGCACCCGACAGGGCATTCGTTCCATTAAGGCGCTGATGGGCGGCGTGGAGAAATCCCGCCCGACGCCCGCGCCGATTAAGGCCGCCAAGGCATGACCACGCCGCTGCGGATTGGAATAGCCGGTCTGGGCACCGTCGGGATAGGGACGCTTGAGGTTTTCTCGGCGCACGCTGAAATGTTCGCAAGCAGGGTGTCCCGCCCAATAACCGTCACGGCCGTAGCGGCCCGCGACTGGGTCCGGGATCGGGGCGTCGATCTTCGTGGATTTGATTGTTTCGACAATGCTGTAGACATGGCCTACAGCGACGATGTGGACGTTGTTGTCGAGTTGATCGGCGGATCGGACGGGATCGCGAAGGACCTGACCGAAGCGGCGCTGGCCAATGGCAAGCATGTGGTGACGGCGAACAAGGCGCTGATCGCCATACATGGGACAGCCCTGGCGATGGCGGCCGAAGAGGCAGGCGTAACTTTGGCGTATGAGGCCACGGTGGCTGGCGGCATTCCGATCATCAAGACCATCCGCGAGAAGAACCCGGAGTACGAGCTGTACTACGTGCCGCGCGTGCTGAAGACCGTCGCCAACACGAAGAAGCTGCTGCACGCCTTCCGCATGATGGGG
>CAZNWX010000006.1:9943-14678 GCA_964576415.1 uncultured Magnetovibrio sp.
GCGCGAAGGTCTTGTAGCAAACCGGATTGACCGTCTGTACGGTATCCTTAATGGAACCTGCAATTACATCCTCACGGAGATGGAGCAGTCGGGACGTGATTTTTTGGACGTCCTTGATGAGGCCCAGGCGCTCGGCTACGCCGAAGCCGACCCAAGCTTCGACATCGACGGGATTGATGCCGCCCACAAGCTCGCTATTCTGGCCAGCGTGGCATTCGGCACGGCCGTGGACTTTGACGGAATCCATGTCGAGGGGATTCGCCATATTTCGCCTATCGACATCGAATTCGCCTGCGAATTGGGATACGGGATTAAGCTTCTCGGCGTGGCTACCCGCACGGCCGATGGCTACGAGCAGCGAGTGCACCCATGCATGGTGCCCGCATCCGCGCCCATAAATCACGTTAGTGGCGTCTTTAACGGAATTGCTGTGGACGGCAATTTCGTCGATACGACCATTTACGAGGGCCGCGGTGCCGGCGCCGGCCCGACGGCATCCGCCGTGGTCGCCGACATCTTGGACATTGCCTGCGGCAACCCAGTGCCCGTGTTCGGCATCCCGGCACGCAACCTGAAACCTGCGCAAACCGTAGATATGGGGCGCCATCGGGGGGCCTATTATGTGCGGTTGACGGTGGTCGATAAACCGGGCGTTTTCGCTGATATCGCGGCCATTCTGCGCGACCACGAAGTCTCCATGGAATCCGTCCTGCAGCGCGGTCGCGCGCCGGGTGAGCCCGTGTCCGTTGTGATGACGCTCCATGAATCGCTTGAGGCCGACGTGGTCAACACACTGGACGCCATGGCGTCTCTGGATACGGTTATTGAGGCCCCCTGTATGATCCGGGTGGAGACCTTTGCCTAGACGGTTGGCAACGGCAGTCATTCGGGCCAACATGCGTTATGTCTGACGATATCGCTCCCGATCGAAATCTCGCCCTCGAAGCAGTTCGCGCGACGGAAGCTGCGGCTATCGCAGCCGCGCGGTTTCTTGGCGGCGGTGATGAACGGGCGGCCGATCAGGCCGCCGTTTCCGCGATGCACCGTGCCATTGGGAAATTTCAAGTGGACGGCACCGTTCGCATCGGTGAAGGCGATGCCGGGGACGGCAAACTCTTCGTCGGACAGAAGGTGGGTACCGGGACTGGACCGAAAGCGGATGTGGCGCTGGTTGCCATTGAGGGAACCAGCATTGTCGCCCGCGGCGGTTACAACGCGCTTTCCGTTCTGGCGATGGCCGAAGAGGGCGGTTTTCTGACTGTTCCCGAGATTTATATGGACAAGATCGCTGTCGGGCCCGAAGTCGCGCCTGAGGCGATCGAACTAGACAAGTCGCCTGGAGAAAACTTGAACGCAGTTGCGGAATGCATGGGCGTGGCTGTTTCGGATCTACAGGTTTGCCTGCTGGACCGACCCCGCCACGGCCAATTGGTTGCCGCGATCCGTGAGACCGGCGCACGGATTCAATTGATCATGGATGGTGATGTCAATGGGGCGGTAGCGCCGGGGTTGGCCAACAGTCCGGTAGACGTCTACATGGGTATAGGCGGTGCGCCGCAAGGTGTGTTGGCCGCTGCCGCCTTGCGGGCGCTGGGGGGAGGCATGCAGGGGCGGCTGGTGATTCGTAGCGCCGATGACGGGGCGAAGGCCCGGGACGCGGGGATTGAGGACCCGGATAAGAAATTAACACTTGAAGATATGGCCGGTGGTCACGTGACCCTTGCGGCCACGGGTATTACTCAAGGACCTATGCTGAACGGTGTGCGGCTGGCGCCTGAAGGTGCGGTGACCCATTCCATGGTCATGCGTTCGCGAACCGGGACGTTCCGCTATATCGAAGGACATCATGACTTCCGAAGGAGCCGCAAAGACTGATCCCGGTTCCGCCGCGGATCCCTACCTTGGCGTCGCCGAATCCGCCGAAGGAAAACGTTGGCTGCTGCGCGAGTACGATGAGCGTCAGGCGTTGACGTTGGTTCAGCGCTATGGCCTGCCCGACGCCGTGGGGCGCGTCCTGGCCGCGCGCGGCATCGACGCCGGTGCAGCCGACACCTTCCTTTCTCCCACCTTGCGAGATCTGCTTCCTGATCCGAGCCGTCTGCGCGACATGGATACAGCTGCGGAGCGCGTCGCGGCAGCAATCATGAACGGAGAGGGGATCGCTGTCTTCGGAGACTACGATGTAGATGGCGCCACTTCTTCCGCATTGCTGCGCCGGTTTATCGAACATGTCGGCGGACGCTGTTGGATCTATATTCCCGATCGTCTAAGCGAGGGGTATGGGCCGAACGCGCCGGCGTTGTTGGCGTTGGCTAGAGAGGGGGCGTCCGTCGTGTTGACAGTGGATTGCGGCACGGCGGCACATGAGCCTTTAGCCGTGGCCCGGGACGCGGGATTGGATGTCGTTGTCGTCGATCATCACACGGCGGAGGCGCACCTGCCTGCCGCCATTGCCGTGGTCAATCCCAATCGCCTGGATGACGACAGCGGCGAAGGACATTTGGCGGCCGTGGGCGTGGCGTTTCTCTTGGTGGTCGCGGTGAACCGAGAATTACGGCGGGCAGGCTGGTATGCGGATCGCACCGAACCCGATCTCACGCAATGGCTGGACCTCGTGGCTTTGGGGACTGTTTGCGATGTGGTGCCGTTGCGTGGTCTGAACCGGGCTTTGGTGACGCAGGGCCTCAAGGTGATCCAGCGGCGCAGCAATCCCGGCATCCGGGCCCTCGCTAATGTTGCTGCCATCTCGGAGGCGCCCGCCGCCTATCACCTTGGTTTCGTTTTTGGACCGCGGGTCAATGCCGGAGGACGCGTCGGGGCGGCTGACCTGGGCGCACGCCTGTTGACCACGGCGGTTGACGATGAAGCGGCAGACTTGGCCAAGCGTCTTGACGCTTTTAATCGGGAGCGTCAGGACATTGAGGCGCAGGTTCTTGCGGATGCGCTGGATAGTTTGGAGAGAAATCCACCGGGTTCTGCCGTTGTCGCGGTTGGCGAGAACTGGCATCCTGGCGTAATCGGTATCGTCGCTAGTCGCTTGAAGGAGCGGTTCAATCGGCCAGCTTGCGTCATATCCATGAATGAGGACGAAGGTTTGGGCACCGGCTCGGGCCGCTCCGTGACGGGGGTCGATCTGGGCGCCAACGTCATTGCTGCCCGTCAGGCCGGATTGTTGAGTCGGGGCGGTGGACACCGCATGGCAGCGGGGTTCACGGTAGCCAAAGCTCAATTGCCGGCATTCCGTGAATTCCTGGAAGAACGGGTCGCCGCCCGCGTCGCGGAAGCGAGCATTGTGCCCAGCCTTTACCTGGACGGAGCCCTGACCTCGGGCGGGGCCAATTTGGAATTGATCGACGCCCTGGAGCGCTTGGCTCCCTATGGTAGTGGCAATGCGGAGCCGCGGTTCGTGATCCCTTCGGCACGGGTAAGTTTTGCCGACGTGGTCGGTGCCGATCATGTGCGCTGCAGCCTCGAAAGCCCGGAGGGAGGACGTTTGAAGGGGATATGCTTCCGCGCCGTAGACCGTCCGCTTGGCCAGCTCCTGTTAAAGGCGAAGGGGCGGCCCTTGCATGTGGCGGGTCGACTTCGGGCCAACTCCTGGCAGGGCCGGGTCTCGCCACAGCTCTTTGTCGATGACGCGGCGGCCATATGGTAGTGTCGCCAAGGCTAGTAGCCGGGGAAGGGGAAGACATGCTCGACAAATGGGACGGCCGCTTCATGGATTTGGCGAACTTTGTCGCCGGTTGGTCTAAAGACCCTTCGACACAAGTCGGAGCGGTGATCGCGAACGCCAATACGAAGCGGATGGTTTCCATGGGGTTTAATGGATTTCCGGCGGGCGTCGAGGATTCGGAAGATCGTTTGGAAACCCGCGAGATCAAGTACGAAATGGTCGTGCATGCGGAGGCTAATGCGTTGTTGTTTGCCGGTCCTGCGGCCGAAGGATGTACGCTCTACGTCACCCCTCTACCCCCCTGCGCGCGATGTGCGGTGCTAATTATCCAAGCGGGTATCAGCCGAGTCGTTTGCCCAACACCGGATAAATCGAAGGAACCCTGGGCGACGCAGAGCCGGATTTCCGAGACTATGTTCGGTGAGGCCGGTGTTCAGTTGGATTATATCGATCCGCTGTGATGGCGCACAAAGTATATGCAGACCGCGCCATCTATATTCTCCAAATCTTAGGAACTCGGCAGGTATTCATTTGACTATCCAAGAATCTTGTCGAGTGTCGGTGCACGCAATCGGGTAGCGCTGTCCATCGGGCCGACTAGGGGCCGGATGTAATTGAGAAATGCGGGTGTCACGTCCGTGGCGCTCTTGGCGATCAACGAATCGTCCATGACTTTGGTTTTAGCAGCTACGTCGGAAAGTGCACTGAGCTGATAATCGACGGCATAGTCGCCGACACGGTGAATGGTCACAGTACCGTCTCGCCTGGCGGAGGCGGCATATTGAACGGCACGAATACCCACTTCGCGGGCTTCGCGCTGATCGACCTTTGAGACACATCCGAGGAATGAGCGCTGTAGATACCCGAATGTATCTCCACGGACACGTTTAATGTCTGTGTTTGCCTTGATAGAATCGGTCAGCAAATCAGCCAGTGCACCTGTGCCAGAAAGTTGCACGTTGCCATGCGCATCCTTTTCCAGCTCGGCGCTCAGTTTAGCAAGAATAGGGGTTCCGTCACTGTCGTGAATGCCTTCTGATACAGCGATGACTCAGCGGCCGT
>CAZNWX010000006.1:14694-15519 GCA_964576415.1 uncultured Magnetovibrio sp.
GGCATGACGGCCCATTACAACGCCAACGTAAACCCCAGGCAACGCGCGGTTATCCAGGTTCACGCCAGCAAAGGCGGACGCTACGAACTTTGCCGCTGATGGGTAACCGGGCGTGTGGTCGTTGACCATCAAATCGTTGTCGATGGTTTTTGGGATATGCACGCATCGGAG
The DNA here is from genome assembly GCA_964576415.1 of uncultured Magnetovibrio sp. Classification (GTDB taxonomy): domain Bacteria; phylum Pseudomonadota; class Alphaproteobacteria; order Rhodospirillales; family Casp-alpha2; genus UBA3470. The sequence goes on from CAZNWX010000006.1 coordinate 14,866, forward strand.
CGCGTAGTCGGCGGCCTGCGCCTCCTCTGAAAGGATCCTTAGTGTATCTGACGAATCGTTTCCACCGATATAAAAAAAGGTACCGATGCCATGCGCTTGCAGCACTTTGAAGATTTCCTGACAGTAGGCGACATCGGGCTTGTCTCGGGTCGAGCCCAATGCCGAACAGGGCGTTTGGGCTACAAGTTCTAGGTTCGCGTCTGTCTCTTGGGATAGGTCGACGAAGTCTTCGTTGATGATACCGCTGACGCCATGCATGGCGCCATAAATCCCCTCGGCTCCCTGCCGGCGGGCTTCCTGAACGGCGCCGACGAGTGATTGATTGATGACGGCGGTTGGACCACCACCTTGGGCGATCAGTGCCTTGCCTTGCAACATGTGAAGACCTTTCATGTCGAATGTAGTGGCGGACTATAACCAGAAGCGAATTCTAGAAACCGTTAACCGCCATGGAAAGGTACGCCATGGAAATTTTTGGAGAAATACTATGTTTTTTGATCTTGATTAATTCCTTATCAATCTGTACCTACACGATCCAAGTGACCCCTTCGTCTAGTCAGGTCTAGGACACCTGCCTTTCACGCAGGCAACACGGGTTCGAATCCCGTAGGGGTCGCCATCCTCCTTATAACGTATTGTTTTTATTTATATAAA
>CAZNWX010000006.1:15529-17100 GCA_964576415.1 uncultured Magnetovibrio sp.
CCCGTAGGGGTCGCCACTTTTCCAAAGAAATCCCAGATTTCTGGGCTTTTCCCTTAGGGCATCGAAGCAGTGTTACGACAACTGTTACTAAAAGGTGCTTGTCATGAACAGGCCCAAGAACATTCAGAAACGCTCCAATGGCGTCTATTATTTACGGGTTTATGTTCCTAATCAGTTCATTCCCCGGTTTAGGTGTCGAGAAATCACCCCAAGCATGGCAGCTATGACGTTCTATTAAAGATCGCTTGAGTGCAGATTGTTGTGTGTATATCCGGCAACTTACTGTTCGACTTTGGCCTTCTCGGAACAGAGGCAAAGAATGACGTTGGATAATTTTTCCGTTACGACAGGCGATCCCGTGCTAACTTGGCACCCTTAACCATTGATTTTAACTTTGCTCGCGCAATCTCAACACTCAATGGCACAAGACCGCAATCTGGCGCGGCCTGAATTTGATCAGCTGGAAGGTGTTTGGCGGCTGCAAGCAGTTTCTCTGCTACCTGCTCTGGTGTTTCGATCTCATCAATACCGTTATCAATACAGCCAAACATAACCGTCTTAGACGGACACAATCTCAATAAAGACGGGTCAAGTTTTGATGCTTCAAATTCAAGCGCTAGTTGATCCACTTTTGAGTCCTCCAGGGCCTTTAGAATAATTGAGTAGCTGTCGATGATTGGACGAGGGACACCTGGCATTGGGTAACTGTAACAAATATGAGCTGCCGTTTTCGCTGAATTTACGCCCACCAAACACCGATCTAATGCAGCTATACCCCATTCTTTTACTTTATCTGGATATCGACTAAACACCGGCTCATCAAATTGGATAACTGAAACTCCAAGTGCGTCTAATGCGCAAGCCTCTTCATTTAGCGCTTTAGCAACATCCATCGCCATGGTTTCTTCGTCTGCGTAGTACTCGTTAGCTGTCGAGTCCACTACTGTCATCGGTCCGGGCAATGTAATTTTTACCGGTTTATCTGTTTCAGCTAGTAAAAATTCAACATCATCTATAAGGATGGGGCTAGATCGCTGAATCGTGCCAACACATCGGCCAACCTCAGCCAGCCGCCGTCTGTTTCGCGTCCACTTTTTAGCAAGCGACGAATAGTCGAAGCCCTGTAGACGCGATGTTACATAGGTGAGGTATGAACTCCTCCGTTGTTCCCCGTCGCTTACCACGTCTATTCCCGCATGGATTTGATCGTGAAGAGTCAATCTAGTCGCGTCGTCCTGAGCCTCATTCAGCGGCTCTCCGCTAAAAAGCCAGTCTGCGCCCTTTCCGTGGACCTGTTTCCCAGCTACGTTCAGAGGTATCTTCTCCATCAACCAAGCTGGCTTTGGCATAGATCCAACAACAGTGGTAAGAAAAGCGTTAGACATCATTACTCCGCCTTTTTTTCAAACGAATCCTGCTTACTGAGGTATCAGTGCTATGTTAGCATCTAACCGCAAGGGAAAAGATTGGTTTTTGGAAAAAGCGTGCAGTTTTGCGAGTAAATGTGGATTGATACGGACAGGAAAAGTTGCACATATTGTTCTAAGCCATTGATTTTATAATATTTCCAC
>CAZNWX010000006.1:17110-23555 GCA_964576415.1 uncultured Magnetovibrio sp.
GGCGCAAAATATCTTCTAAGTTAATGAGTTTATTGGTGAAATATAAAGTTTGTAATTTTTTCTAATTTTGATCCCTATCTTGATCCTCTAAACGTTGCCTGACGTCTTCAGCCAACAAGTGTTTTCTGACCTTTGCGACATAGGTTTCGACGTCCTGAGTAGACGCATGATTGGAAATCGACATGATTTCCTGGATCGTGCAGAGTATCGTCGGTTCGGCTAGGTAGCATATCATTGCCTTTCTCAGCCCGTGCATTTAGCAGTGCGGGAACGCGGCCTTGTCACACCACTTGCGGAACGCATTGCCAAGACCGTTGACCGTGTAAGGCTTGCGGCAGAACGTCACCAGAAAAGTCGACAACCCTTCCGTATTGTTTGGAAGATCACATTACGGAGTTGCCGAAGACGTGCTTCATATTCTACTGGATAAACTGGACCGTCTTTATTAGGGCGAAATGCTGGGCAAAAACCGTATCATCTGATCTGGCATGCTATCGGCTTGGCACCCTCGCGAAGCGCTAAAATCTCTAACGCCAAATAGTGCCGTGAGAACAATTATTTCAGCCTTCTTCAATAGGGCTGATCAGTGCCAAAATATCGGCAATGGCTTGTTCAGCAATTCCAGCCAATTCGTCTTGCGTGCGGTTTTGGATTGGATGCGACACCCATACCATCCCTGGGTTAAAACCCAAGGATTTCGCCTGGGCGTTGGCAGCATCAAAAAACGCCTCTGTTGCAACAGCACATCCAGGGATTCCCCGTCGGTCCAGAGTTTGTATGTCATGCAAACTGCACGACGTACATGAACCTCAATCAGCCAAGCCTTCTACAACTACATCGCAGTGTTCGACGATATCCTGAATGATGCTTTCCGGTGCTGGTTTGGTGTGCGTTGGTTTGGCATAGCGCAAAACTTTTAGACCACGGTTAAATAGCTGGGTTTCCACACTGTCGAGGAATTCCTCGCTGCGTTCTTTGGATATGCAGAGTAATCCAATAGTGGATTTTTTTAAGTCTACAGATGGGAGCAATCGGTCGCGTTGCGTCGCCGCTGTTTCCGCGGTTGGGTCCCGCATGGTAAATCCAATCATAAACCTATCTCCTTCGAAACAGTTTTTACGTCTTTCGGGCTGCGATGAGCCGTCCAGCCTCCTATAATAGCAGAAAACAGCCCCCCAGGCCCGCCGGCCCGCACTACCAATAAACCACCAGGGTTAAATTTATCAACCATTTCCTCAGCGCGCGACGGGTCAATGCCAGCACCGATACCTTGTGCGCCAATCACTAGGTCGCGGCCGGGCCGTTTTAGCGCCTCCCATAAGGCGGCTTCAATTTCTTCGCGCCCCCAACCACTCTGTTTGAAAATATTATAATGGTCGGGTGATAAAACGAGGATGGCGTTGGACCATTGTGCCAATTTTGGATGACAGACTGAGCATAACCCCATGGCTAGGGAGCGGGCTAGGCTCTCAGCATCACGGGACCCCTGGTCCGCGAGGCCTTGGACCCCATCACCATGAAACAAGGTGACGGTGGAGGTGCCTGGCGCATGGCCGCGTGCGACGTTTAGCGGAACCCAATCCGGATCCGTTTCATCCTCAGCGAAGCAGAAGGTATATTTACCTGGAGTTCCGAATACCGAACGATCTATTTCACGCGGACGACCGCCGCCGACATTCCGTATAACCAATTGCAAGGCTCGACCAATAGTGGCATTTGCTCTGTTGCCTTGTCCCAGTGCGTTACCGCCCCAATTCATCCCAATCCGTTTGGTGATTGGACCGTTTACGATAAGGACAGGCCCGGAAAACCACAGTGTCGCCAACAGGCCATGCATAGAAAATTCGGGTATTAGTGCACCCTCAATAGCCGCAAGAACGACAGGAAAATATTCTGGTCGACAGCCAGCCATGACTGCATTTATTGCAGCTTTCTCGATAGTGCAATCGACTAAATTTGGTGGTATCGAACCCAGTATTTCGCCAGGTTTACGGGAAGTTCCCGCCAACATGCGCGCTATTCGTAAATCGGTCGGCGCAATGATTGGAAGGCCGTCCGTCCATCCCCGATCAAAGGCGATTTCAGCAGGATCATCGAATTCATCGACTTCGATTGCTCGCGATAGGAAAGTTAAATCGCCAAATTTGAGGGCTAATCTCTCAGGCATGCCGGGATCCATAGATTTAGATCCGCATCCCGGTTGAAAGGGTGGCAAATCCTGGCCAAGCGATGCCAAACCAGTGACCCGGACCCAATCTTCCCGATCCCAGCCTTCGGTTCTCGAAACTTCCTGTCCACTTTCCAGGCGCACTAAGGTCGGCACCGTCTCCACGCCTAAGTGGTATGATTTTTCAAGTGTACGGTCGTCTTCGGCACCACCTAGCCCTTCAGGAAAGGAAGGATCATCCTGGGAATACAGGGTGAGTGGAAATTCATCGCGCAATGCAGCGAGCACGGGCTCAACCAATTTGCAGGTTTCGCAGTCCCGTTTCAGTACAACCAAAAATTCCATGCCGACCGCTCCGATCCGAAGAACGTAGAGGTTACCATAATTGCGGTTTCGGGAAAGGAGGATGGCCCAATTTTTCTTCTAAGTTAATGCGGCAAGTTTTCATCTTGAGCGAAAATTCATAATTTTGATGAAGTCTCGACTGTTCCAGTCTCCCCAAGGGAGACAAACCGAGGAAACGTTCTGAACTGCAGGAAAATCCATTAAATGGTGGCATATTTTCCCGGTGCTGGTTAAGGTTTTAGTGGTTATAGTTAAAAGAAAGATGCACCAATTTTCTGGTATTGGTGCCGCTGACGCGCAACGAATGTCTGAACGGGAATAGATCAAATATGGAGGTTCGGAATATGATCAACACAGAGAGTTCTGCGCCAATTAAGGTCTTTTGGCAGCCACATTGAACCAGCTGTATTAGGGTCAAAGAGTACCTCTCGGTCCGTGAGATCGAGTTTGAATCAATAAACGTTATTGCTGATGCAAATGGTTTTGCTGAGCTAAAAAAGCTCGGCGCGCAAACTGTACCCGTTGTATCTAGGGGGGACGAGTTCGTCTTCGCACAGGTAATTACAGCCGTTGTTGATTTTCTCGGTCTGAACGATGAAACCGCACCAGAACTCTCTCCCGACGAATTGAAATGCCGTTATGATAGCATTTTGGAGATAGCAATTAATCTTGCTCAAAAAATGCCAGACGACAAATTGAGTAATCAGCTTCCAAACCGGCCACGGTCGTGGCGTGTACTGATGCATCACATGTTTCAGATCCCAGTTGCATTTCTCAACATGGAGGACACTGGTAAGACACTTACATATGAAGAGTTGGTAGCGCCTCCGCCTGAAGACATGGTCACGAGTGCGGCTATTGCCGAATTCGGAGATCATGTGCGCAAGCGTTTTAATGCGTGGGCAGACAGGACAAATGGCGAAGACTTTTCTGGTGAGGTGCCGACATATTTCGGGGGCACAACGCGTCACGAGATGCTAGAGCGGACTGTATGGCACTCAACGCAGCATATCAGGCAGGTAGGTTCTCTACTGGAGCAGGCCGAGATTAAGGTGGAGAAGCTCATAGACCCTGAAGATATTAATGGCCTGCCATTGACAAATGAAATCTGGGACAGAACCTGAATGTGATTATACTAAGGCGTTAGCCTTTTTTGTCCTCAAAACTTTTCCGTATTTGGCCTCAAGCCACTGCAGAATAGCGATTAAACACTACAAATTTCCAGGACGTCGGGTCGACGTCCGCACTCCCAAGCAATTTATTTAAAAGCTTTATTATGTCTACTTCCTCTTGGAGGGGGACATAATTTACAATAATAATGCTAAAATGTTGGCCTTTCAGCAGTGTGGACCAATCGGCACTCATTTCGGTGGGTTGCCCGGTTTGAAAGCTTCAATTTGTTGTCCTTTTAGGAAGAGTATCGTCTCCGGTGAGGCGCCCAGTCTTCAAAACTGGAGGAGGAACGCAGATGCGTTCCTTTGGGTTCGACTCCTAACTCTTCCGCCAATCTCTGAATTCTAGTGAATACTTTGGATGACAGCATGACGAGTGAAGATAATATAGTCCCGATGGCGTCCATCCCGTCCATTGATCGGATATTGAAGTCTAAAGAAATGAGGGCATCGATAGAGATTTATGGTCGTCAAATCATAACAACGGTGCTGCGGTACATAGTCGCAGGACTGCGTGCACAGGGCGTGGCAGGTCAGGACATTTCGGCCGAAATCACAATTTCGGCAATCGCAAAACAGACTGAAACGCGCCTTGGCGAGCTTACGGCATCCAAATTGAAGCCAGCACTTAATCTCACGGGGACGGTGCTGCATACGAACCTCGGTCGAGCGCCCCTTCCAATAGACGCAATAGAAGCAATGGTCTGTATTGCGGGTCAGGCTTCCAGCCTTGAATACAATCTAGTGAAGGGGAAACGGGGGGACCGAGATGAGCATATTGCAGGATTAGTTTGTCAATTAACTGGGGCCGAAGCAGCCTGCGCAGTCAACAATAACGCGGCGGCTGTCTTACTGGTACTTAATACACTTGCTTTGGGCCGCAATGTGCTGGTTTCACGCGGCGAACTGGTTGAGATCGGCGGATCGTTCCGTATTCCCGATATTATGGAGAGAGCAGGGGTCGAACTCCGCGAAGTTGGCACGACGAACCGAACCCATATCAAAGATTTCGATGGTGCAATCAATCCGAATACGGCACTCATAATGAAAGTGCATACTAGTAACTTTGAGATCAGAGGCTTTACGGCCACTGTCCCAGAGCCAGAACTTGCGGCGTTGGCGCATCGCCACCATGTGCCTTTTGTTGTTGACCTAGGAAGTGGATCGTTAGTTGATCTATCCACTTATGATCTCCCCAACGAGCAAACGATCGGTGACACGCTCGCACAGGGCGCTGACATCGTTACATTTAGCGGTGATAAGTTACTCGGTGGCCCTCAGGCCGGCCTGATCGCCGGCCGCGCCGACATTATCGAAAAAATCAACGCGAACCCAATGAAGCGGGCAATGCGGCTAGACAAGATTACTCTCGCGGCCCTTGGTGCGGTGTTACGACTTTATCTTGACCCTGAAAACTTAGTTCACCGCCTGCCGGCATTGCGGCTCCTCTGCCGGCCCTATGGGGATATCAAAGAACTGGCGGGAACCATTCAACCAGCGGTTTCAAAAGCACTGAATGGCATCGCCGCCGTGCAAGTTATTGATTGTAAGAGTCAAATCGGCAGCGGCGCTTTACCGACAGACCTTTTGGATAGCTCAGGTTTATCTATCACGCCGGTTCATGCGGCGGATCTGCAAAAAGATGGCAAGTCTATGGATCTTGCAATCATTTCAGAGGCATTTCGTAGTCTTGCGCTGCCGGTTATAGGGAAGATGAGCAACGGCAGACTTGTATTTGATTTGCGCTGTCTGGAAACGCCAGACGAACTTATCGATCAGCTTCCGGAACTGCGAAAACTCCTTGAGCCGTTGTTATGATAGTCGCAACTGCGGGCCACGTGGATCATGGCAAGACTTCCTTGGTGCACGCCCTTACTGGTGTAGATACGGATCGTCTGGCAGAAGAAAAAGCCCGTGGGCTCAGTATTGATTTAGGTTTTGCCTATTGGCCGTTGAAGGGTGGTCCAACCATCGGTTTTGTAGACGTACCCGGCCATGAGCGGTTTCTTCGCAACATGCTGGCCGGCGTGGCAGGACTTGATGCTGCCCTATTAGTGGTCGCTGCAGATGACGGTCTAATGCCACAAACTTATCAGCATTTGGCAGTTCTCAGCATTATGGGTGTAGAAGCTGGGGTCGTTGCTTTGACTAAGTGCGATCTTGTAACGGACATCCGTATCGAAAATGTTACCCGGGCAATAAAAAAATGTTTATCCGCAACCACCCTCGCAGAATCTAACGTTATACCCGTCTCCACAGTAAGTGGCTTTGGGATCGAAAAACTGCGTACTGAGATCAGGGCTCTATCCGCGGATTTTCGGCCACGGTCGAGCGTCGGTAATTTTCGTATGACCATCGATCGCGCTTTTCAGATGCACGGAACTGGCCTGGTTGTGACAGGAACCGTCTCTTCCGGCACGGTATCCAATGGCGATCGTCTTAAGTTAATGCCTAGCGGGCAAGAAGTGCGTGTTCGAACAATTCACGCACAGAATGAGGCCAGCCATAAAGGCACGGCCGGGCAACGCCTTGGTCTAAATGTTACGGGAACTAAACTTGATACCCAGTTTTCTGGTCGTGGGAATTGGCTTGTCTCGGGTGCGCTAAATGCACCAACCCAATGCTTTGACGCCGAGGTCTTTTTGAGGAGCATCGAAACCAACTCATTAAAAACTTGGACAGACGTGCATCTTCATATTGGAACGGCTCAGCTTATGGCTCGCTTAAGACCCATCGATGAGGAAGAACTTGAGCCTGGATC
>CAZNWX010000007.1:0-23550 GCA_964576415.1 uncultured Magnetovibrio sp.
TGATTTATCGCAGTGAACGGCCCACGCCTTTGCCGGACCCTGTTCTTTGGCTACTGATGACGCGGTTGAACGATCAGAAAATTAACCCTCGGGCTCAAGCTGCCAGTGAACCGAGCTCGGTAAAGCGCACCGCTGCTCCTGGCGTCAAGCCAGTGCAGAAGGTTGTCGGACCGACGGTCGTGGCCCAGACCCTGGCGCCGCTGTCCGGCGGTGGGTCAACCGATGAATTGCCGCGTCTTGGCGAACGGATACTAATAATGCTGGTTATCATGGGAGACCAGTCTCTGGGCGATCTCAATCCGATTATCATTTCTGAGATCGTGCATGGCCTTAAGCAGGCGGGCTTAGTGGCGGAGGCCCGAAACCTGGCGATGGAGGTAGCGGTAAACGCGGGACTATGAGCCGACACCCGCGCACGACCGGAGGACAGCAGAGAAGGTCTCAATTTGTCGAGATGTTTCTCGACATGCTGACTGCGGAATGCGGTGCTGCGCAGAATACCGTTGAATCCTACGGTCGCGACCTGGCCCATTTTGAGGGATTCCTTAGTCGCCGCCGCCGCACATTGGAGAGCGCTGAGACCGCGCAAATACGTCGTTACCTCAAAGAGCTTTCGGAGGCAGGCATGGCCGCCAGCACGTCCGCACGCCGCCTTTCAACCCTTCGTCGCTTCTACCAGTTCCTGTGCGCCGAGCGTGTTCGTGATGACGATCCTTCCAATGGGTTGGATAGCCCGAAATTGGCAAAATCCCTACCCAAGTTCCTGAGCGAATCCCAGGTCGACCAGTTGTTGGCGGCGGCCCATAATCGCCCGGGAGAAGATGGCCTGCGGATCGCGGCGTTGATGGAAATCCTCTATGCTGCAGGGCTGCGGGTTAGTGAGTTGGTGGGCCTGCCCTTGGCAGCGCTCTCCCGAGATGGGCAGTTGCTCACCATTCGTGGCAAGGGCGATAAGGAACGCATGGTGCCCTTGAGCGAACCAGCCATAGATGCTGTTGCCGCCTATTTGCCCGTTCGGGAGAGTTTCTTCCCGAAGCGCCAAGCCGGCGTAGACGCCGGCTTCTTGTTTCCGTCGCGCGGCAAGTCAGGGCACCTGACAAGGGTTTGGTTCAATCAGAGTCTGACGGAACTCGCTGTTGAGGCAGGTCTCGACTTCCGGCGCGTATCGCCCCACGTGCTGCGCCATTCGTTCGCCTCTCATCTTCTGGCCCACGGCGCTGATCTCCGGACGCTGCAGCAGATGCTCGGTCATGCCGATCTCTCGACGACCCAGATTTATACCCATGTACTGGATGAGCGGTTAAAGGCCTTAGTCGCGCAAGCTCACCCCCTGGCCAAGACCTGCCCGACGAAACCTTAATTTGCGGATAGACGGGTTGCGTTTTTGCGCGTTCACATTTCAGTCTAAATATTGATCCTGGTCATGACATTCAGCCGTTCGGGCATTATGATTCTAATCGGTTTGAGACATGCCGAATTCAAGAGGATTGAAACGTGTCCCGTGGCCCCGCTGTGGTTTCCATCGTCGATAATTTGGCCGACGCTCCGGGGCGGGTGGCTGTTGTGGACATCGGTTCAAATACCGTACGTCTCGTTGTGTATGACGCGCCGACGCGACTGCCGATCCCCATTTTCAATGAGAAAGCGGAGTGCGGGTTGGCCCGCGGTTTGAACGAAACGGGCCTGCTCAATCCGGAAGGTGTCGAGGAGGCCATGCGCAGTCTGAAGCGATTCAGTCTCCTGTCCCAATCCATGAACGTGGAGCGAATGACACTACTGGCAACAGCTGCCGTCCGTGAAGCTGAAGATGGTCAGGCCTTCGTTGAGCGAATTTCAAAAACTGTCGGTCTGGAAGTCCGTGTTCTCTCTGGGGAGGAGGAAGCCCGTCTGTCGGCTTTGGGATTGTTGAGTGGACGCCGACTGATCGACGGCTTGTTGGCGGACATCGGCGGCGGCAGTGTCGACTTGGTAGAGGTGCGCAAGGGCCAGTTTGGACGCAGTGGAACACTGCCGATGGGCCACTTGCGCTTGCGTGAGCGATCCGGAGAGAACGGCAGCGAAGCCATGCGTATCGTCTCCGAAGCTCTGGAGGAGTTTCCGTGGTTGTCCAACACAAAAGGACGTAATCTGTTTCTGGCCGGTGGTGGTTGCCGGGCCCTGGCTCGAGTATTCATTGCCCAGGCCAACTATCCCCTGCATGTGGTTGATGGCTACAAGATCAGACGCGGCGATGCGCGCCGGTTATGCAACGTGATTATCGGTATGGGGCCAGATAGCAAGTGGGGTGTCTCCGACATTCCCAAAGGTCGCTTGGCTAGCCTGCCATTCGTTGCCTCTGTCGTGAACGGCCTTCTGGGAGTCTGTCGGGCGAAGAAGGCGGTATTTTCTGGCTTCGGTATGCGTGAGGGCCAGCTTCTGGACATGTTGCCCGATGAGGTGCGTGATCAGGATCCATTGTTGTCCGGGTGTGCCGGTATGGCCGAGCGGACGGGCCGTTTCAGCATTACTGGCCACGAGATTTATGCCTGGCTGGCACCTCTGTTCCCAAAGAAGCGGGACGCGGAGAGCCGGTTGCGCATGGCGGCCTGTATGTTGAGTGATATTGGTTGGAGCGAACATCCCGATTACCGTGCCGAGCATGCGTTCTTGCGCGCGCTGCGGCTGCCCTTCGCAGGGTTAAGCCACCACGATCGAGTGTTTTTGGCATTCAGTCTGTTCTTTCGCTATAAGGGTGGTTCGGACAATCCGTCGGTGGTGCCGGCGATGGCGTTGCTTCAGGAAAATGATTTGGAGCGCGCCGAGACCCTGGGCAATGCCTTGCGACTAGCCTACACCCTGTCGGGTGCCGCGCCCGGTTTATTGCCGATGACAAACCTTGAGTTGGTCGATAAAGAGTTGATCCTCAATCTTTCCGGTGACGAACGGAAAGACCGGGAAATTTTCACTAGCGAGGCGGTGGAACGGCGTCTTGATAAACTAGCACAGACCATCGGACGGCGCGGGCGGGTCGCCTGAATGAGGAACTACTCAGCCGCTTGATCAATAATTTCCCGCACAGTCAGTTGTTTGCCCTTGATCGCCAAGGCCAGGTCCCCGGCCCGGAGTCGCAAGGCATCTTCGCCGAAAATCTCACGCCGCCACCCTCTGAGCGCCGGGACGTCGGCGTTTTCGCCAAACCCTGCGATCAAATCGACTTCGGCGCTCGAGGCGATCAATCGTCCCGCGACATTGGCGTCTTCGGACACCTTTTTTAGAAGAACCTTGATTAAGTCCGCTGTCGGGCCGATGCCACGGGGTAGGTCGGGTCGAGTTGGCGGCTGCGGCCATTGGTCTTTCGGTGTTTTCAGTCCGCGTTTTACGGCATCTAGAATGGCGTTGCCCATGGGACCGTGTGCCGCCTTTTCGCCCAGGCCGCGTGTTCGGCTCAGGGCTTGGGGGTTTTCCGGTGTGTGGTGGGCGATCTCCACTAGGATTTCATCCCGGAGCACTCGGTTGCGAGGCACATCGCGGCGTTGGGCCTCGCGTTCACGCCAAGCCGCAAGTTCGCGCAGCACCGACAAGAAGCGGCCATTGCCCGTCTTCCCTTTGATTCGCTGATAAACCCGCATTGGATCTGGCCGGTAGGTGGCCGGGTCACGTAGGACCCCCATCTCCTCCTCAATCCATTGGGTTCGGCTCTCCCGTTCGAGCCGGTCACGGAGTTTCTGGTAGGCGACGCGAAGGTGCGTGACGTCGGCAAGGGCGTAGCTAATCTGTCGGTCGCTTAACGGCCGCATAGCCCAATCCGTGAAGCGAGACCCCTTGTCTAGGCGAGCATTGGCCAGTTTGGAGACCAACTGCTCGTAGCCCACGGATTCACCGAAACCGCAAACCATGGCTGCCACCTGCGTATCGAATAAAGGCGCGGGGAGGCGATTGCCGAGGTGCAGGAAAATCTCAAGATCCTGACGGGCTGCGTGAAAGACCTTGGTCACGTTTCGGTCCTCGAAAAGCTCATACAACGGGGTGAGGTCCATGCCATCCGCCAGGGGATCGACGGCAACCGCAGCATCCGACCCGCCAATTTGCACGAGACAGAGTTGTGGCCAGTAGGTCTTTTCACGCATGAATTCCGTGTCGACGGTAATGAAAGTTTCGCTATGGAGAGGCGCGCAAAATGCGCTGAGCGCGTCAGTATTGGTAATTAACGTCATGATGGATCAGGTATAGCGGGAAACGTCCAGTGTGTCGCGCCCCCATTCTAAATTCTTCCATAAAAACCGAATCGGTTCGCCAATTTCGACGTTTCCGCATCGACCGTGCGCATCGAAGGTTGAAGATCGGAATGATCAAGCGTCTGAAAATTCAACGATTGCCAGCCATTTCAGTAATTCCATTTGACGCCGTGGCGGTCTGACAGAAAGGATTTCTTTGTGGAAAAATTTATCTAACGCTGCCGCCGTCCGGGTAGTTGTGAGCTTGAACACTCAGGTCGGGACAGTTTGCGGATAATCACCTTGGTAACATGAGGGGCATATCATGTCGGTTTTTTTGAGATTGGCACTCATGATCAAGAATGTAGGCGTCTGAGCCAAAATTAACGATTATTGCGCCAACAGCGCGGAACGACGGTACCGGATAAGAGAGTGATGGGCGAAGTTCATATCAGACCGAGCAACGTGGCGGATCATAAGGTCGTTGACGTGGTCGTCGACCGGCCAGAAAAACTGAATGCTCTCGACACACCACTCATTGCCGATATCGCAAAAAGTTTCCGAGATTTGGGGCAGGACGACGAACTCCGCGCGGTAGTGTTGTCCGGCGCGGGTAAGGCCTGGGTGGTGGGTGCCGATATCAAGGAAATGGCGGCCTTGGACCGGCACACGGCCGCGGCTTTCATTTCACACCTACATGACGCCATGCTGTCAATTCGTGATTTGCCGGTTCCGGTAATCGCCAAGGTCCATGGTTTCGCCCTCGGGGGCGGGATGGAATTGGCGTCGGCCTGTGATCTCAGAATTGCATCCGATGACGCGCGTTTTGGTATGCCCGAGGTCCACGTCGGTCTACCCTCAGTCATCGAGGCTTCACTGTTGCCGGGGCTTATGGGGGCCGGGCGGGCCGGACGCTTGATGTTGACTGGTGAAGTCATTGATGCCAAGCGGGCCTTCGAATGGGGGTTCGTTGAAGAAGTCGTGGCACCCGATGGTCTGGATGATGCGGTCAATGCCGTCCTGGAAAGTATCTGCCGCGCGGGGCCCCAAGCGGTCCGACAGCAAAAAAGTCTGCTGCGACAATGGGAGGGCATGACGCGTGATGCCGCTGCTGAAGCCAGCGTGGCCGCCTTTGCTCGCGCCTTCCATGGCGATGAGCCGACGACGCTGTTGTCAGCGTTCTCAAGAGATAAGAACGACTAGTTCCGAAGCTACGAACGTTATTTTGGATCTTTACCAGCAGTTGATAGTGCGCCAAATGCCCTGACGGATAACTTACCGGGAGGGCAATGACGGTCAATAAATAAACCGTGGTGTCGGCGGCTAATCGGCGACGAAGGGATTGGTCCGGCGTTCCTCGCCGAAGGTTGATGTGGGTCCGTGGCCGGGGATGAAGGTAATGCTGTCACCCAGGGGCCAAAGCTGGGTCTTGATGGAGTTAATGAGCGTCTCGTGGTCACCGCGTGGAAAATCCGTGCGGCCGATGGAACCGCGAAACAAAACGTCTCCGACCTGGGCGAACTGCAAACCTTCGTGAAAGAAAATCACGTGTCCAGGTGTGTGGCCGGGGCAATGACGGACGCCGAGCGTAACCTTGCCGAAAGCAACCTCGTCGCCGCCGTTGAGCCATCGATCAGGTGTGAACGGCCGCGGTCCAGGATCCATACCATATTTCTCCGCCGATTCGATTATCTGATCGATCCAGAACTTGTCATCTTCGTGCGGCCCTTCGATTGGGATTTCCAATCGTTCGGATATGTCGGCGACTCCGCCGGCATGGTCCATATGGCCGTGAGTGATCAGAATTTTTACCACTGTCACGCCCTGTTCGTCGGCCACGGCAAGAAGACGGTCGACCTCTCCGCCGGGGTCGATAAAGGCACCTTCCATGGTCTCCCTACACCAGACTAGGGTGCAGTTCTGCTGAAAGGGGGTGACGGGAATTATAACAGCATGCATGTGCGTGAGGGACCATGGGCGCCGAGAGAAGTCAATCCCTGGCCTAAAGGTGATCTATTGCCGATTGGAAGACCCTGGGCCAGGCAAAGGCTTGCGGCAATTGGATTCTGCACGTGCTATCTGTCAGCGACCACAACAAAGACCGAGAAATCTGGAGAGATATTTGAACGTTTCCGCACTGTGAACTCTGATTGCTGAACAGGACTTATTTAAACTAGGCGGTCTTCGATAGTCGTTCGATACATATGCCGGATGTCGTCGTCGCCATAGTCGTTAACGCCGCGATGCACTAGGGCGCGATTATCCCACAGAATTGCATCGCCGGGCCGCCAATGATGGCGGAGGACCACATCAGGCCGGGTTATGTGGTCGAAAAGGAACGAGAGCAACGCGCTGCTTTCATCGGGTGTGAGCTCATTGATCCGCACCGTGAACCCTTCATTGACGAATAGCGACTTACGTCCTGTCACGCTGTGCGGCCGGACGACGGGGTGGTGTACAGCCGGACGTTCGTTCAGGGGATCGCCGTCGCGTGCGGCGCGGTTGATCCCACCCCGAAACGCATGCGCGAACAAATGTTCGGCGGTTAGGCCTTCCAGCATAGTCTGTAGGGCGGGGGACAAGGTTTCGAATGCGTGTGCAGTGCTCGCGAACAAGGTATCGCCGCCGACTTCCGGTACCTCGATCCCGTAGAGGAGGGACCCGAGCGAAGGTCGCGGTTCATAGGTGAGGTCGGAGTGCCAGTACTGACCGGCATAGGCGCGACCTTCCGACTTGCCCTTCGTGCGGCGGTTTGAAAGTTTGTAAATTTCCGGATGGCCATCCAGAAGGCTCTCTTTCAAGACATGGATCATCAACGGGCCGAACCGGTGGCTGAAATCGATCATGTTCTGTGCTGAGAGGTCTTGATCGCGGAAAATTAAAACCGAGTGAGTGACAAAGGCGTCATGAACCGCGTCGAATTCGGCATTGCTCAACGGTTTTGAAAGATCCACTCCGATGATTTCTGCGCCCAATACGGGGGTCACGCGTTTAATTTCCATAGCCAGGTTATCCTCCTTGACAGACCCTAGTTCGCCTTCCTGCGCCCGGGCAACGCTCAAGGCTTTCATTTTCCGTCAACTATCCTTACGAAAACTGACCTTCAACAAGAATTCATAAGGGATATTCAGCGAGCATGTTTAATTTAAGGGACAATCGGGTAACAACGGGTGATTAAAAAAGACGTTGCGCTTAACGAATTGTCGCCGCCAGTGATACGCGAGGCTGGTTTCTCGAGCCTTGCAATGGGCGCGCATACGGTGACCCAGGGAACCCATTACGGTTTCGAGCGCCAAGGCGACTTAGATCATGTCGATAGCGTGGTTCACCTTCCTTTGTCGACAGACCGGCATGCGATCCACGACATTGTTGTGATGATCGAGTGGAACCCGGTTGGAAAATAAGTCAATTCCCACCGGCCTTCCACCCGAAGCTTCTACGCTTTGGATGCTAAAATCGCCTCAACTAGTTCTTGAATGCGAAACGCCTGGGCAAAATCCGGGAGTGGGTGCTTATGGCCGTTGAAGAAGGCGCCAATGGCGCCGAGTTGGCGACGGTAACCTTCTTGGCGAGCGTCGGTGATCTCTTCCAGATGTTCCTTCCAACCTTCGCCGCCGCTGGACCGTAAGCGGTTCCAGTCATAGAGCCGATAAGCAACGTTCGTGCCCCAGACCGTAAAGTCAATCCGGTCGGCATCGCTAGTGTCTAAACCGCCTGTGCCGCCGGCGAAGGTGATCGGGACGCCGCCGGCCGACATGAGCGCCAGCGCATGGGTTTCAGCGCCTGTATTGTCGATCGGATAGCGGGCCACAGCGTGCTCCAACGTGGCCGGTCCGAACAACCGATCCGCCAGATAGGCGTAGTGCGAAAAAGTTTCCCGAACGAAACCGCCTTCGGCACGTTCGCTCAGCCAGGTGGCGGGTGCTTGCCATTCGCGAGGCCATTTACAGAAATGAAGCCGGATATCCACGGCGGCCACTTTGCCAACGGTTCCGTCTGCAAGTGCGTTTTCTAGTTTCGCCACCGCTGGCGCTGTCGCAAATGTGAAATTGACTGCGTTGCTCACACCGGATGTGACCGCTGTCTCGGTCATCCGACGGGTTATCTCCAGATCAATTCCCAGAGGTTTCTCGCACAAGACAGGTTTGCCACGCGTGATTGCGGCTGTGGCGTAATCAACATGGGACGCCGGTGGGGATGCGATATAGATGCCATCGAGCCCGTCGTCGTCAATCAGGGCGTCAGGATCCTCGACGATGCGGATATCGGGGGCTAGGATCGAGATTCGTTTGCAGGCTCCGGGATCAAGATCCCACGCGGCACCGATTCGGAACCCGCCGTAGGTCATCGTGTTGGTGATCATCCGGGTGGCCATAACGCCGAGGCCGATAACGCCAATAGTCTTCATTTTCTGATCCTGCTTGAGTTAAACGCCATGTTTGATGGCGTATTAGGGACGGGCTTTCACATGTTCAAATGATATTTTATTTTTGAAAGAGCGACGCCTTTTCGCGCCTGCAGCAAACGAACATAATGCTGTCCCTTTCATGTGTCTAACGGTGGAATTGATGCCCGAACCTATTGTTGAATTTAATCATCTCATCGATCAACTCGCCCTTCCGGCGGTTGCCGCGCCCATGTTCATAGTCTCCAATCCCGACCTTGTCGTCGCCGAGTGCATGGCCGGTGTGATCGGGAGCTTCCCGGCATTGAATGCGCGTGAGCCTGATAATCTCGATGGATGGTTGACAGAGATCAAAGAGCGCACGGACAAAGCGCGTGCCGAGGGTAACTTCGTCGCACCGTACGCGGTGAACTTGATCGTTCACCGTAACAACGACCGCTTGAAAGAGGATTTGGACACGGTCGTCGAGCACCGGGTGCCTATCGTCATCACCAGCGTCGGCAAGCCTGACGAAATCGCCCATGCGATTCACAGCTACGGTGGGTTAATCTTTCATGACGTCACCAATATCCGACACGCGCAGAAGGCGCTGGAGTCCGGGGTGGATGGTTTGATCCTGGTTTGCGCTGGTGCTGGTGGGCATGCGGGAGTCCTCAGCCCGTTTGCATTGGTGCCCGAAGTCCGTTTGTTCTTCGACGGACCTTTGATGTTGTCGGGTTGCATATCGGATGGCAGATCGGTTTACGCGGCCCGGGCGTTGGGCGCCGACCTGGCGTATTTGGGCACGCGGTTCATAACCACTGACGAGGCCAACGCGGTTTCCGACTACAAAGACATGATTTTGAATTCCGCTGCCGCCGACATCACCTACACACCTGAATTTTCGGGTATTCCTGCGAGCTACTTGACCATGAGTATCATGGCCGCGGGCCTGGACCCGACCGAGGTCGCGCTGCCGGGTGCCAAAGTGGACAAGGAGTTTTGGGGGTCCGGCGAGAAACCCAAGGCTTGGTCGACCATTTGGTCTGCCGGGCAGGGTTGTGGATCGGTCAACGACGTGTTGTCCACGTCGGATTTGGTGATGCGCCTGAAGGCCGAATACGACGCCGCTCGTGCGCAGGCAGCTTGAGGCGAAAAAGATGATCGATTTTTACTTCTCGCCGACGCCGAACGGTTGGAAAGTCGGGATCATGCTGGAAGAGTGTGGTCTTGACTACAACACGACCCTGGTTCGCCTGGCCAAGGGCGACCAGTTCGTGCCCGCGTTCCTGGCCATCAGTCCGAACGCCAAGATGCCAGCGATCGTGGATCATGATGTGGACGGCGAACCTGTCAGCGTATTCGAATCTGGGGCCATCATGCTGTACCTGGCAGAGAAGACGCGTAAGTTCATGCCCGGGGACTCGTTTGGTCGCAAGGAAATGCATGAGTGGCTGTTTTGGCAGGTTGGCAATCAAGGGCCCATCGGCGGCCAATTGAGTCACTTCGTGAACTACGCTCCAGAGGGGCAAGACTATGGCCGAAATCGCTACAAAGGGGAGTATGAGCGGAACATGGCGGTGTTGGAAAATCGCCTTGAGGGACGGGACTTCATACTGGGCGACGACTACACCATCTGTGACATGATCGTTTTTCCTTGGGCCTTCATCGCAAAGAACTTGGGCACGACCTTCGACAATTTCCCGAACGTCGCCGATTGGCGCGAGCGCATGAAGCAGCGCCCGGCCGTGCGCAACGCCATTAACCTTATGAAGGACAAACAGAACAGAGGTAAACACAACGCCGAAAACAACAGCCTTTTGTATAACCAAGGCGCCGAGCACCTGCTGGGCAAGACAAACCGTTGAAGTGGAGAGACGATCCAATGAGCGAGATTAAAGAAATCAAGATGTATTCGGACTTCAAGAGCCCATACGCCTGGATCGCATTTGACCCCGCTTTCGCGTTGGAAGAAAAGTTTAACGTCCGGATCAAATGGAAACCGTTCCAGTTGCGTATCAAAGGTAAGGGACAGCGCAGCGTCTACTCGGAATTCAAGGTCAAGTACTCTTACATGGACGTGCGCCGGAACGCGAACCTGCAGGATAAGGATTACATGATCCGCGGGCCTTTGAAGATCTTCGACACGGCTCCGGCCCTCATCGGTGGCCTATTCGCAGAGAGAGAAAAGCGTTTAGTAGATTACTGCCGTTACGTGTTTGAGGAATTCTTTAACCGACATCTCGAAGTGGATGAGGCAGATGCGATAGCAGGCGCCATCGAGCACTTGGGCATGTCCTCAGAAGCATACCGCGACTACCTAAACTGTGATGGTCCAAAAGACTATGAGGCTTCACTGGAAGAGGCGATGGACGATCACATTTTTGGTGTACCGCTGTTCATAATGGACGGTGAGCAATTCTGGGGTCACGACCGTATTTGGATGATCGAAAAGTATCTTGAGGACGCCGGCTGCGCCAAATAGCCCGTTACTTGAGGAGTATTTTATGAAACCTATGCTTACGTCCTATCGGGTGCTCGACCTTGGCCAATTCGTTGCTGGTCCTACCTGTGCGCGGGTCATGGCGGAGATGGGGGCTGAGGTTATCAAGGTGGAATTGCTGCCACATGGTGACCGGGGGCGGTTTTCCGGCCTCAAACCACGCGGTGAGGGGATGGAGAATTCGTCTGCCAGCACCTATTTTTTCCAGCACAATCACACCAAAAAAAGCCTAGCAATCGATTATAAAAGTGACGAGGGGCGTGCAATTCTGTTTCGATTGATTGAGAAATCGGATGTTCTAGTGGAGAATTTTGCGCCCGGTGTCATGGCTCGATACGGCTTGGCTTATGAAGAACTGAAGAAGATCAACTCGGGTCTCGTCATGTGTTCGATATCCCTTGCCGGGCAGACCGGACCGCTCAGCAAAGAGCCAGGGTTCGACTACATCGGCGCCGCCTATGCCGGGTTTACGGCCGGTATAGGTGAACCGGATCGCGGGCCAGGCCAGTTGCCCAATGCCTTAGGCGACTCCGTAACCGGAATCACGGCGGCGATGGCCGTGGGTTTCGCGCTATTGCATCGCGAGAAGACGGGGGAAGGGCAGCACATCGAGGCCTCTCTAGTCGATAGCTACTTTCAGACCCAGGAAGTAAACGTCCCGAAAATTGCCATGTCGGGAAAGAAAGCTGTGACACAACGATCCGGATCTCATCATCCAGACGGCGGACCAACGGGTAATTTTCGCGCTGGCGACGATACCTATATCGCGATCATGGTGATGCCTTACCAATGGCCGCAAATGACGCGAGCGTTGGGGCAGCCGGAATTGACCCAGGACCCGCGGTTTAAGTCACCGCGCGACCGGCGAGCTAATAAGGAGGCGCTGGGTAACATCATTGAAACTTGGATGTCGGAGTTGGGTACGCGTGACGCGGCCCTGGACGCCCTTCGAGCGGAACGTGTGCCCTGTGCCCCCGTGCTCACTTTGGATGAGGCCATAGCGCACCCGCACCTCGTGGAAAGGGGCACTGTTCGCGCCGTGAATGATCCGCTGTTGGGCGATTTCGCTGTGCCTGGCATGCCAGCCAAGTTTTCGGCCTACGCAGCGCCGTCCGACCCGAAGGCGCCGCTGTTGGGGCAGGACAACGACGAGCTTCTATCCGGTATCCTCGGCATGGACGAGGAGGAAATCACCGCGCTCTATAACGCGGGAACAATCCGCCGAGATCGCCTGATCGGCGCAAAAGAATAGGCAATGCTCGGTATCAGACGTCTCCCCCTAACCCCCAACTAAGTCGGAACGTCGGTTGCTTCTGGGTTGCCTCCGCGATCGTGTAAAGTCCTGAGAATCGCCACGGGGTTATCGATGCTCGGCGAGCCATCCTCTCTCAAGAAAAATTTGTATCCTTACAATGATAAAGTGCATGCCTAAGGATCTGAATTGATCGTCAATTTGTTTCCGCAGGCGGTTTGATCAACCAGATCAACGGAACCACAATTAAACACGCCGCGGTATAGAGCCCAAAGGAATTGAGGAAGCCGACCAGTTGCGCCTGATCAGTGATCATGGAGTTCAGTTGGGCCAGATCCGACACTCGTTCGATATCGATTCCGGTCAGTGCCGAGAAGTTCAGAAAGCCCTCGTTGAACGGAGTGATGAACTCCCGGAGGTGACTGTAGTTTATGGTTTGGGTTCGGATTACCGTCGTCACGCTGAGCGAGATGAAAATTGATGATCCCAGGTTGCGCAGCAGATGATAGATGGCCGAGGTCTCGGAGAAGTGCTGAGGGTCAATACGGGAGAAGGCCGACACCGTCAGCGGCACCCAGATAATACCGACACAAATGCCTTGCACGGTACTGACGATCAGTACATCTAGAGCTGCGACGTCGGCGTTGAACCCCCACATGACCCATCCGGTCCAGGCCCAGAGTATGTAACCGAAACTGATGGTGATCCGGGGGTCGATCTTGCCCATCCACCCGGCTATGAAGAACCCGATGACCGCGCCGACGCCCCGGAAGGATACCAGTGTCCCGATGATCATTTCTGGATAACCGCCGAGGTCCTTCAACATGGGCGGTAGCATCACCATTGGCGTGAAATTGAGCATCCCGTATACGGTGACTATCAATAGGCCTAGGACATAGTTCCAATTTTGGAGATGACGGAAATCCAAGAGGGGTGTTCGCGCCAACAGGTTATGGGCGATGAAAATGCCGAAGGCTAGAAGTCCGATGACGATTTCGATGACGATCTCTTTTGAATCGAGCCAATCTAATCTCTGTCCTCGATCGAGGGTCAACTGCAAGCACGTCAACGCCGTTGCTAAAGCCAGGAACCCAAACCAGGTGAACCGCGTACTGACCCGGTTTGTGTCCTTAGGTATCAGGAGATAGATGCCGATTAAAATGGCTATCGCCATGGGCGCAATCATGAAAAAGGCCGCTCGCCAGCCATAAATCTCGGCCAGATAACCGCCATAGACCGGACCGAGAACCGGACCCAGCACCACCCCCATACCATAAATGGAGGTCGCCACGGCGTGCTGGGATCTTGGGAAGGCGGCCAACACCACAGCCTGGGGAAGGGGTACTAGAGGCGCGCCTAGCCCTCCTTGCAGGATGCGAAAGGCTACCAGCATCTCGAGGGACGTGGCCAGACCGCAGGCTAGACTGGAGAGACCAAAACCGCCCATACAGAACAGCAAGACATTACGCGAGCCGAAACGACCGGCCAGCCAGCCCGAAATGGGTGTGACGATGGCGGTTGCTAGGATATTAAAAGTGACTGTCCAGGCGATCTGGTCTGGTGTCGCCGACAAGCTGCCCTGAATCTGCGGTAAGATTACACTGACCACCAACAACGTCATGGCATAAAGTGTCGAGGTCAGAAACGCGATGCCGAGAAGTAGCCAGCGGCGGGTTCCGATTCTACTGTCGTCGTTATCGTCGGAAGAAGCCATTACGGTCGTCATGATTTCCAGGTACCTTACAGGTTAATATTGTCGGTTATTCTGCTGCAGGCTGTGGGTAAAGACGCGGATGTTTCATTGTCGGCAGGGCAGTTCTATCCGTCATATCGAGAACCGTGATGTACACCGCGCTTTACGTATGGGATGCTAAAACATCCCTCGCGTAAACTGAGTTCCTAATTTTGATGCGGTGAGGCAGGCAGTAATTACGGTAAATTATAATCTTGGCGTCTGTTGGGCCGTTAACTCAGCCGGAGACTCATTCTCGTAACGGCAAAATCGATGACCTGGCGGATGGCGATCATATCCATTGCACTGCCTTCGTTTTTTTAATGCCTAAGGAGTGATCAAGTGATGCTGGCGGACGCTTTGTCGATTATTTCGACCGTGTCCAATGAAAGGAACCAGTTTCTTATTCGTTGGGGAAAATGGTTAAAGGCGGCTAACTATCCTCTGCCACTTCGACAAGGCAAACACCAAATAATTCACCGGTCTCGATTGCCTGGTGCGCCGCGATCATGTCCGTGAAAGCGTAAGTACGGTCGACACTATGGCTGAGTCGACGTGTCGCCAGGAGTTGGCCGATCCGCTGGAAAGCATTGATTTTCGCATTCTCGGGCATGCCGTAGATAGAGAACGGTCGGATTGCGATGTTCTTGTACATGAAATCCAGGAATGGCACTTCTGGTTTTGGCACCCCGTCAGACGAGTAAGATGTAAGCCAGCCGTTCGCCCGGATTAGTTGAGGCGCTGCGGCGACGTTGACACCGAAGGCCACGTCGACCATGCGGTCGACGCCGACGCCATCTGTGATGTCGAGAACGTGGCTCACCAAGTCATCGTTGCGGTAGTTGAATACATAGTCCGCACCGAGATTAAGTACATGGCTACACTTTTCATCCGAACCGGCCGTGGCGATCACCGTGGCGCCGCCCGCTTTGGCTATCTGCACTGCATAGCGCCCGACCCGGCCGGACCCACCGGAGATCAGCACCGTCAAACCGTCAATGTCGCCGTCCGCATAGAGCGCCCGATGTGCCGTTACCGCCGGCACGCCCAAGCAAGCGCCGTTGGCGAAGCTTTCCTGATTGGGAAGGCCAGAGGCGTAGGCCTGCGGCACCAAGCAATATTCAGCGGCCGTGCCAAAGGGCCGGTTGGCTTGCGCGCCGAACAGCCAAACTCTCTCTCCGACACGACTCGTGTCGACCCCGTTGCCGACAGCGTCGATGGTGCCGGCGCCGTCGTTGTTGGGGATAATGCGGTCAAATTTTCCAAGCTCTCGGCCCAACTCCCGTCGTTTCCAATCGGTGGGGTTAACTGCCGAGACAGCGATCTTCACCCTTACCTCGCCCGGGCCGGGTTCGGGATTGGGAATATCGCCAAACGTAATTACGTCCGGTGCCGCACCAGCCTGTTCATACCAATAGGCCTTCATGATGAAACTTCCAATGACATGCCGACGCCGTCGGTTTGAATAAAGGAGCCGCGGCCAATAGCAGGGTCGTCCAAGCAATGCGTGTTGATGTCGAAGAAATCCGGGTTCATCTGCTTGCGATGAAAAGTGTACATGGTGCTCCTGATGCAGAAATCATGTTTTGCCGTCCGGGTATTCCGCTCGTAAAGACCGAGGATTTTTTACCTTCGGTCAGTTGAAGCTGGTCTTTATGGAGCTTTGCCATCCTGCGTGCTTCTTTCGACAGAGCAAAAATCTAATCGCTATGACCTTCGTCAATTCGGTGATTATCTCGAATTTTACTGAGCCACAAGTGCACAAGTCCTGATAGCTTGTTATGCGGACTTCCATCTGGTGGCAACTTAAAGGTTATTCGTCCAGACGACGCAAAACAATATCCATTCGTGGCTCAGCCAGAAAATTGTCAGGCGGATTGCTTCTCCGCGGTGCGACGGTTGTCCGTAGGCCCGCCATCCTGTGTGCGGTGCTCTGGATATAACTGATCCAGGGGAACCGAACGGCCGTTGGATTGCACCATTCGGCAATGATAGCGCCGGAGGTGACGGGGTTCGGTGACGCCGCAAGAATGCGCGATGATCGCAACCGCGTGTTCCATGTTCTCTTTGTAATGATAGACGCGCTCCGCCTTATCTGTCGGGTCAAGTCCTCGTTGCAGCTTCGTGTTGTGCGTGGTGATCCCGGTGGGGCAGGTGTTCTGATTGCATTGAAGGGCTTGGATGCAGCCCAGCGCGAACATGAACCCGCGCGCGGACACGCAGAAATCAGCTCCCATACAAAGTGCCCAGGCGACATCTGCCGGCGTAACCAGCTTGCCGCTGGCGATCACCTTGACCCGGTCCTTCAGGCCGTGTTTATGCAAAATGCCGACGACCATGGGCAGGCTTTCCTTAAGCGGGATACCCATGTAATCGGCCAACGACGCGGGTGCCGCGCCCGTTCCGCCATCGGCGGAATCGATGGTAATAAAATCCGGCGCGGTTTCGGTGCCGCGCTTGTTGATTTCAATGCACATTTCGTCCAGCCACTGGTAGGCACCGAGCACGGTTTTGAACCCCGTAGGCTTGCCCGTAACAGTGCGAATTCGGATCACGGTATCGAGGATATCATCGATGGTTTCCATCTCCGGATGGCGGTTTGGACTAATCGAGTCCTGGCCAATCGGTATGCCCCGAATGGCCGCAATTTCTGCCGTGATTTTGCCGCCCGGCAGCATACCGCCTTTGCCGGGTTTGGCACCTTGACTGAGCTTGATCTCAAACATTCGAACCTGTTCATGGGCCGCCAGTTCGCGAAGTTTGACATCGGATAGGTTGCCAGCCTCATCTCGCACCCCGTATTTTGCCGTGCCGATTTGGAAGACTATGTCGCAGCCGCCCTCTAGATGGAAAGGCGAGAGGCCACCCTCACCGGTATTCATCCACGCCCCCGCCTTGCGTGCGCCGTTCGAAAGCGCGAGAACAGCGGGCTTTGAAATGGCGCCATAGCTCATGCCCGACACATTAAAGATCGAATTCGTGCGGTAAGGGCTCTCGCAAAAGGGGCCGATCTCTACCTCATCAGCCGCAGTGGCATCCTCATCCAACGTGGGGAAGGCGGTGTTGACGAAGAGGATGGTGCCAGTGGGATTGAGATCGCGGGTCGACCCAAAGGCGATCGTGTTATCAATATTTTTTGCCGACCGATAAACCCAGCTACGCTGGGCGCGGTTGAACGGCATTTCTTCGCGGTCCTGGGCAAAGAAGTACTGGCGAAAAAACTCACCCATGTGCTCAAAGAAATACCGGAACCGGCCGATGACGGGAAAGTTGCGCCGCACTGCATGGGTCGTCTGGGTCACGTCGACGATATACATGGCAACAACCATGACCACGCCTAGCCCAAGCATGAGAATGAGAAAGGAAACCAAAAAATTGCTCGCGGTGTCCACGAACGACATAGCGTTGCTAATCAAGATCGTCAACTCCCCCCCCCCCGCAGCGCTGATAAGCACTGCGAATCAACACGATCTCACATTAAGCATAGCTGGTTAATAAAACGAATCCAAATGGCCGCCCCTGTAACGATTGTGCTGTTCCAGGCGCAGCTTCGGAGCGAGGAGCAGGAGATCATTTGTCTTTTGGATTCACTTGGCCCGCGATTCAGGAAGGTCCAATCCGACGCCTTCCAGGTGTCCAAAAAGGTCTTCAAGCTTTTTTAAGTCCTGGGCGGGTAGAGGCGGGCTAAGGATGGAGGCGATGTTCGTACGGATATGATCGGTGACGCCGCTGCCGAATAAGATGATGTCGCTGCCGCGTTCATGGCGCGCGTACCTATAGGCCGCATCGATGACGCTTTTGGCACCGCCTTCATGGTGGATCAGGAAATCCAGTGGCGTGTCCTTGTTTAACCAGTCAGGCACCGTTCCGGCCGTGGTCAGCGCCGCCATGGTCTCCTCCAGGCGTCCCGGAATGGAAAAGATGGACCTAACCACGAACATGAGCACTGTGCCGATGCCGTTCTCCAGGGTACCCGGAAAAGCATTCCGGCGCGCAACCTGATGCATCATGTGATATCCCAGCATGATCACTTCCCATAGGGGTTCCCGGGATGCGGTTTTCAGCATGACGCCGGCCGGGTCATTGGGGGGGCTTTCCGTAAGTCCCAGGTGGCGGATCTTGCCCTTCTCCTTTTCACGCAGCAAAGCCGGCGCGTATGCGTCGCGGGTCTGGTCATAGATATCCGGCGGGATGGCGTGGAACTGAAAGACATCCACGTAGTCCGTATCCAATTGGCGTAGTGAGTTTTCCAGGCTGGCAACAACGTCGTTGACCGGGATCATTTCGCTATCTCTGCGCACTTGAGCCTTGGTGGCGACGTAAACCTGATCGCGCGGGCCACATTTGATGGCCTTGCCGACGATGGGTTCGGTCCCGTAGACAGCCGCCGTATCCAGGTAATTCACTCCCAAATCCATGGCTAAGTGCACAAGGTCCACGGACTGGTTGGTCGACAACCCTCGCGCCATACCGAGGCGCGAGCCGCCACCGCAACCTAAACCAGCGACGCTGACCCGCATGCCTGTTTTGCCGAGTTTGGTATACTGCATGTCAGGGACGGTGCTCATGGCTTAGATGCCCTCTGGGTACGTGGCTTTGTATTTTCGCATGCCGCGGAGCCATCGATCCGCATTGTCCGCCTTGCGCTTCATGTAGTCAGTGACCTCCGTATGCGGCAGGATCAAAAATTCCTCGGCATCCATGCTAGCGATCACGCAATCGGCTAAGTATTCTGCCGTGATCAGGCCGTCGACGCTGGCCGCGCCCTGGTCGCGGCCTTCGGTCATCGGTGTCTTCACCGCCTGTGGACAAAGTACGGAGACCTTCACGCCCCTGTCCCCATAGGCAATGGAGATCCACTCAGCGAAGGCGACTGCGGCATGCTTGGTAACCGTGTAGGTTGCTGAGTTGACATGGCTCAGCAAGCCGGCCGCCGACGCCGTGTTTACCAAGTATCCTTCGCCACGGGTCGCCATCTTCGGCGCCAAGGCGCGGGCGGCGTAGACATGCGCCATCAAGTGTAGATCCCAACACAGCTGCCACTCGTCGTTGGACGCTTGTTCCGTGCCGAGGCGGATGATCCCTGCATTGGAGCAAAATACATCTATATCGCCGTAGGTCTCCTCGGCCATGGCAATAAGTGCTTGGATATCAGTTTCCTGGGTCATGTCGCCAATGAAGGCTTTGCCGCCGACCTCATCGGCGACGCCCCGCGCCAGGCCATCCTGAATGTCGGCGACGACAATGCCTTTCGCGCCCTTGGCAGCGAACTGGCGGGCCAAGGCAGCTCCGATACCTCCGGCCGCGCCGGAGACGACGCACACCTTGTTTTTTAACTGCATCGCTTTCTCTTGCTGCTTGCCCGGCAGAGACCTCCTAAATCAGGAACACGCCTTTGCCGGTGGTCTGCTGATCAAACATTTGGTAGGCCTCTTCGGCCTGTTCGAGTTTGAATTCATGAGTGAAAAGGGCATCCACATCGATCTTGCGTTCAGAAACGAAGTCGGCGCAATCAGCCTGACCGTTCTTGGAGAAGGTCCAAGACCCGATAATCGTCACCTGACGACGCAGGAGATCGTTGGAGACATCGAGGTTCACATCGCCGCCCTCGCCTACGAAACAGGCGGAGCCCCAGGTGCGCACGCATTGCACGGCCTGCGCTCGGGCCTCGGAGTTGGAACTGCAGTCAAGCGACTTGTGCGCGCCCTCGCCGTTAGTGAGATCCTTGATCGCCGACACCACGTCGTTGCTGAGCGGATCGATCACCTCATCGGCACCAAAGTCCAGGGCTAATTGTCGACGTTCTTCCGACACGTCGAGGGCGATAACCCTCGCGCCCATTTCCTTTGCGAGTTGGGTGCCGCTTAGACCCACTGGACCTTGACCGAAGATAACAATAGTCTCGTCGCCGGCGAGGTCCAGGCGCTTCAGCGCCCCATAGGCGGTGCCGGTTCCGCACGAGATCGCGGCACCCGTCTTAAATGACAAGTCATCGGGGAGCCGCACCAGTGTATGTGCCGGCACCTTCATGTATTTGGCGTGCGCGCCGTGGCCGGTGGCGCCGTAAACAGTGATGCCGTCCAGGCAGAGTTGCGACCACCCGCCCCGGCAATGCTTGCACACGCCGCAGCCGGAGTAGTGGTGGTCCATGACCCGGTCGCCGACTTTCGCCAGCGCTGGATCAACCCCTTCGCCAACTTCGGCGACAATGCCACAGGGTTCATGTCCGGCAATAATCGGCCCATCCAAATCGCCCAATCCCAATGATGACGCTCCGCCGACGGCGCGGTAGAATTTCAGGTCTGAGCCACACATGCCGGATGCCTTGATCTCCAGCACAACTTCACCCGGACCTGGGGTTGGGTCTGGAAAATCCATCAATTCAAGTTGACGATCACCGTGAAAAACCACCGCTTTCATGTTCGGCCTCCCTTTTGGAATTCTTTATTGTTCCAATGTTAAAGGCTGGGTGAGAGGAGGGAAAACACTTAAGTTTTCATCCCATGAATGAAGAACAGTTCAATATTTTTTGTGGTGCGCTTCCGCACTCGACCTATGTGATTCAATGGAGTGGCTCTCATGTTTGGAAGATCGGCGGCAAGGTATTTTCAATTGCCGGTTGGAACAAAGGGGACCTGACCGGAATTACCTTCAAGATCTCCGACATCGCTTACGAGTTTTTATGCGAGCGGCCCGGATAAAGTCCCGCGCCCTATCTCGCGTCGTGTGGCATTAGATGGATCCAGAATTACGACGAACCTGAGTTGTCGGAGGAGGAATCGAAAGAGCACCTTCGATAATCCTACAGGCTGGCTTCCTTTAACCTGACGAAAAATCTACAGAGGTAACTGGGCCGCAATCAGGATTAAGACGCGCGCCCCTCAATCTCGAACAAAGGGCCATATTCGCGGGTTTCGCGGTAAACCTCTGGCAGGGGGCGGCCGTCTTCAAGGCCGAGCCAAAGCCGCAGCATGTGGCGTCGTTCGGCGGGATCAGGGAAATCCTCAAAGGCGTCGCGGGAATGCAGAATGGTGAAGTTCGACGCCATCTGGATGTCACCTGGCTTCATGTCGAAGTTCAACTGGACGTCCGGGTCATTGCAGATTTCATCGATAAGATCGAGAGCACGGGTTTGGTCGGGACTAAGCGCTGGCACTTCCTCGAAGCGTTGCGCCGTATCGATGTAGTGGCGCTTATGCAGGACATTCATACGTCCGGCGTGTTCGATGAAGATGGGATGGGTCTGGAACTTTGGCCGCCCGGGCAACTGTTGGCCGCGGGCATCCACATGGAACGGCGCCTGAACAACGGGTGCTAATTCTGGCGCACGCTTTATGATTTCGTTAAATAGTGTCACGGCGCTAACCATGCGGCTGGTCCCGCCCGACTTGGCTGCCCGGCGACAGAGCAACATGACCATGTCGCCGCCGTCCGTGTGGAACACTTGTTCCGAATTGGTCTCATAAACCCGTCGGTTTGGGTTTTCCTCCCAACCCCCGTCACGCTTGTCACGCACGTGATGGAGCAAGGACTTGGCCGCGTCCTGAATTTGGGGACGACCTACGTGTTGCCCCATACCCCAAAGGGCCATCGCGGCCCCATCTTCATCCATTTCCTGGACGGGGATGCCCTCAAGGAGGGTTAAGCCAAGGCCACGATCAACGTGCTCCGCAAGTTCTTTCAGTACCTGCGATAGGCGGGGCAGGGGAAAGTCGGCAATATTAACTTCCATGATGTCCCGGCCACGGTTTGCCGACACCGCGGATAGTAGCTCTTTGGCCTCTTCATCTGTTAATTGTCGACGCCAATCGCTGGTGGCTCCCAATTTGGAGCCATACCAATAGGCGGAGCCTTTCATCTTGATAGTACGAATAGTGTTCATAGAAGTAAAAAGTTACGCAATATCGTATGTAGTGCAAGCCAAGCCGTTTCACGGTGACGAATGGACGTGTAACTGTGATTGGGTCCTCGACCACCACATTCACCTTGAGACGTCTATGGTGCTACACCGGCCTTAGCACGCGGCCCGAGACCGATCCGCAAGCGCTCTTCCGCCAATGCAACATGCTCGCAAAGTATTGGACGGGTGTTCCGCGGATCGATGACCTCTTCGATACCCATGGCCTCCGCGGTTCGGAACGGGGAAGCGTAGGCCCTAAGGTCAGCCTCCAACTCCTGCTCGCGCACCTTTGGATTTTCTGCGGCGGCAATCTCCCGGCGGAATGCCGCGGCTACGCCCCCTTCGAATGGAAGCGATCCCCATTCACCACTTGGCCAGGCAAGCTTAAGGTCAATGTCGTTTTTGTTGCTAGTGACCATGCCCGCCATGCCATAACACTTTCGGATGATCAGGGTTATGGTTGGGACTTTAAGTTGGCCCGCAGTGTATACGAGGCGCATGCCTTCTCGCAGAGTGCCCTCTTCTTCTGCCTGAGGACCCACCATGAAACCCGGAACATCGACCAAAAACACAATCGGCAGATGGAATGTGTCGCAAAGTTCCATGAAGTGGTTCTGCTTGCGGGCTGCATCCGCATTCATGGCGCCTCCGTAAAACATCGGATTATTCGCCACCAGCCCAACGGGTCGGCCGCCAAGACGCGCCAACATGGTTATGACCGCCTTGCCATAGGTCGGCCTGATCTCGAAACTCGAACCTCTGTCGACGATCATCTGGACAAGTGCCTTCATGTCATAGGCTTGCCTGCGGTTCCCTGGCACAATGCCGATTAGGCCTTCATCACGGCGATCAACGGGATCGTCTGTTTTGAATACCGTCGGCAACTGCCAGACGTTTTGCGGCATGAACGACAAGAAGCGTTTAACCTGCGCGAACGCATCATCTTCAGTTTCTGCGATATTATGAATAGACCCCGCCTTGTTGACAGCAATTGAAGCACCGCCGAGTTCCTCCTTGGATACCTCTTGGCCTAGTGAGCGTCGGACGACTGGGGGCCCGGCGGCGAAAATTTGGCTCGTACCCGCCACCATTACTGAAAAATGCGATAGGATCGCCCGCCCGGCAGGACCTCCAGCCGCTGTGCCTAAGACCGCAGATACCACTGGAACTTCACCAAGCAATTGTACAGATCGCTCAAAACCATCAATGCCGGGCAGCGTGACAAATCCCCGCCGTTTGACGGACGAAACGGACCCGCCCGCACCATCGATCAGGTTGACTAGCGGGATTTTGTAGTGATGCGCGAGATCCTCGATATATCCGCCTTGGCCGCCCTTGCGGCGTTGCGCGCTGAAACTGGTGCCGCCGCGTACGGTGAAATCCTCGCCGCCAATAGCGACCGATCGCGCGTCAATGCGAGCCATCCCTGCCACGTACGAAGCGGGTATCACATTCTCAAGTTTCAGGTCTTCATTGTATTCGCCAGTTCCCGCAAAGGTGCCAATCTCGCGAAAGCTCCCGTCATCAGTGATCCGTTTAATGCGTTCGCGCACGGTAAGTCGGGCCGCTGCGTGCTGGCGCGCCAC
>CAZNWX010000008.1:0-20577 GCA_964576415.1 uncultured Magnetovibrio sp.
AACCACCCAATCATCAGGTAGAGACATAAGATTCCGTTCAGCGCGATGGCGGCGGCGATACCCAACATGATGTCCTGCCAATGCACCAAGGTCACCAGTGCGCCGTTGCCCGCCGCGATGATGCCGCCCGCCGGTACACCCACCTGTTTGATCCCCATGGCCGTGCCGCGCCGGTCCGGGGGGAACCAGTCGAAGACGCCGCGTGCCGTGGACGGGTTGTTCATGGAGTAGCCGAGGCCCATGAAGAATAAGGCGACCAAGCATTCGTGATAGCCGTCGGCATAGCTCAGCACGACCGCTGACAGCGCCATCAGGATGTGACCGATGAACAGGGACCGGCCGATGCCGAACCGGTCGGTCATGACCCCGGCCGGCAGCGAGCCGATGGCTTGGGCCATGTAGTAGGCGGTGATGAACAGGCCGAACTGGGTTGCCGTCAGGCTGAGCTCGTTGGAGATGACCGGCGCCATGGCCAGGACTGAGACTACGTTAACCGTCCCGACCAGGTGCGCGGCCACCAGGATCGGTAGTCGGGCCAGCCAGGGATTGGGCTCGAAGGGTTCTCTCATTGTCGCGAGAGCGCTGCGCCGTCCATGCCGTCCCTCGGCCGGTCCAGATGACGAAGAACCGTCGGCGCAATATCCACGGCGGAGGTTTCTTGATCGGTCTGGGAGCCGGCGGCAAACCCTCCCCCGATGGCCATTAGGAACGGGTTTTGTTCGTATTTGCCGAGGCCGCCATGCTCGCCCTTGCCCGTCTCCAGGGTCATGGAAAACCGATTGGCGAAGGCGGCGCTGAGGCCGGGTATACCGTATGCCGTTTCCGTATCGGATTTGGCGGCGTCCACGGCGATGGCCAGGGCGCCATCGGATCGCTGTCCGATGCTCTCCAGACCGGCGCCCGCATAGACGTCGCCGACACCGTCCAGGCTGTCCAGGTAGAGGGCGATGTCTGCTATCTTGTGGCGCTGGTTGTCGGCCAGGTAAACGAAGGCGCTGAAACCTTGGGAGGCGACGACCACGTCACTGGAATCAATATGCGCCTTGAAACCGGCGGCGATCAGTTTCGCATCCAGATCGACAATGTCACCGACGGTTTCCTGCCCGTGGTCGGATCCGATGAGAAGTAGTATATCTTCACCCGTCGCATTCAGCTTATCCACGGCTTTGGCCACCGTGCTCGCGTTTACGTCGGCCGCCTCGATGGCAGCCAAGTGCGCCGGCGAGCCGAGAACGTGAGAATGCTGCGAGTGGTCCGGCTCGCACTGCCACAGCACGGCGAACGCCGGTTTGCGATCGCCCAGCACCTCTTGGCAAAACCGTTCCGTCATCGCCGTGTCGCCCTCGGCGTCGTGGGTCACGTTGAGGT
The DNA here is from genome assembly GCA_964576415.1 of uncultured Magnetovibrio sp. Lineage (GTDB taxonomy): Bacteria > Pseudomonadota > Alphaproteobacteria > Rhodospirillales > Casp-alpha2 > UBA3470. The sequence continues at coordinate 1,369 of CAZNWX010000008.1, forward strand.
GGTCATCGCCAACTATGGGTTGGCCGCCCGGGCCAAAGGAGCCGGCCCGATTATAGACGTAGCCGTGATTGTCCGGATCCTGGAAATGGGCAGCGCCGGGCGAGACGTTGGAGTAGACAATGCTGCCACCCGCGTCCTTGAGACGTTCGGCCATGGTGGGGACGCGCAGGGTCCGACCTGTCGCCGCCTTCAACCGGTCACGAAAGTCCGGCGCGCCGACGGACAGCGGCACTAGGCCGTTCCCCTCGTCCAGAGCCACGGCATTGCCTTCCAGGCCGTGTTGTCCGGGATGGCAGCCGGTGGCGATGGAGGCCGACGTGGGCCGCGTGGTAGATGGGAAGACACTGCGATGCTTAATGAACTGACGGGCGGTAGCGCCCAGCCGACAGAGGTTCGGCGTCCATTCCGGGCGGATCATATCGGCACGCAGCCCGTCGCAAATGACCAATACGGCACGTTTCATGGAGCGGGCATCCTTTCGAGCTGGCGTTGCCAATCAGGGGGTTAGGCGAACAAGGGCATCAACGGCAAGAACGCCCGCTCCGGCTTTGGCTACGCAAAGCGGATTGATTTCCGCTTCCAGGATACATGGGCGTTCGATGGCTGCCAATCTGGAGACGGCCGCCACTGCCCCGGCCAGGGCATCCAGGTCGCCTTTGGGCATGTTTCGGTATCCACGAATGGGTGCCAGGCCGCGGACCTCATTGATCATCTCGCGGGCCGTTGCCGTATCGACAGGCGCAGGCCGTACGGTGGCGTCGCCGTAGATCTCGGCCAGGACGCCGCCGATGCCAAGCACCACGACGGGGCCTGTTTCCGGGTCCCGGCGATATCCCACCAGTACTTCCGCTAATCCAGACACCATGGGCTGGACAAGAATGCCGTCCAATCGAGCGTCTGGGGCGTGGGCGTGGGCCGCGTCCCAAATTATTTGGGCCTGGTCCTTGAGGGCCGCGCGGTCCGAGATGTTCAGGGCCACGGCGCCGGCCTCCGTCTTGTGCGGGAGATCGGCGGACAGAACCTTAGCCGCCACGGGGAAGGTCATGTCCGTGTCCAATTCGGCCGACGGATCGTCCAGAACGGCCGTGGGCGCCATTGGAACGCCGATGGCGGCGAAAACGGCCGCGGCGTCTCGTTCGCTGAGGCTGTCGCCGTCCGCCCGCGCCAGAAGACGAGCGGCGTCGGAAAGCGGACCCGGATCCGGCTGAAGAGCCGGTGTGCGCCAATCGACCAAGGCCCGGACCCCATCGGCACAGGCCTCTGGCGTTCGGAAGGCGGCGATCCCTGCGTCCTGCAGGAGTGCCAGGGAGCGATCAGCCTGCGGCACTAGAAAAGCGGCCAGGGGTTTCCCCGTCTTCGGCGCTTCGATGATTGGTTGCACCGCGACTTCCGGATGGAATTGGGCCGATGTACCGACCACGGCAACGACGGCGTCTAGATCGTCTTCGCTCAGCAGTACGTCCAACGCGGCGCCGTAAACGCCCTTACCCGTTCCGGCCATGGTCAGATCGATGACACGACGGTTGCCGAGATCGAGACCAAAGTCGGCCATGCGCGCTTTTAACTTGGCTGACGGCGGGACCAGTTCCAGCCCCGCCGCGCCCAGGCGGTCGACGACCATGGCGGATCCGCCGCCCGTGGTGGTCACGACGGCGACCCGGCGGCCAGGGGTCGGTCGGGCATTCATGATCAGCGGTGGCAGTTCGAACAGGGTCTCCAGCATATCGACCCGCAGGATGCCGTGATGGCGAAAGAAGGCGTCCACGGAGGCATCTGGTCCGGCGATCGCCCCGGAATGTGATACGGCCAGCTCCCGTCCTACATCAGAACGCCCCAGTTTGTAGGCGATCACCGGCTTGCCGACATCGAAGGCACGCCGGGCGTTGGCCGCCAGGACGTAGGCATCGCGGATCCCCTCCAGAAACAAGAGTACCGCGTCCGTCCCGGGATCATCGACCATCAGGCCCAGTAACTCGCCGACACCGACGTCGCATTCGTTGCCGATGGATACCAAGCTGGAGAACCCAATGCCGCGCGCCGCGCCACGCGACATCATGGTGCCGATGACGGAACCGCTTTGCGAGATCACGCCAATGCGTCCGGTTTTCAGTTTCGGTTCTTCTAGGAACGCATTGATGGTTAGCGTCATGCCCGCCCGTGTGTCGATGACGCCCATGGAATTGGGGCCGATCAGACGCATGCCGGCGTCGCGAGCGATCTGCACGATTTCTTCTTGCAGCGCCTTGCCAGCTGCCCCTGTTTCCGCGAAACCGTCGGTGTAGATCGTACACACCAGGACACCAGCGGCCGCACAGTCGGTGATGACGGCCGGCACATGCGGAGCCGGCACCATGATAAAGGCATGGTCGATGGGACCCGGCGCATCCGCAAGACTCGGGTAGGCAGGAAGGCCTTGAACCTCATCCCGGTTCGGGTTGATGGGAATGATCCTCCCTTGAAACCCATGTGTCTTCAGGAACCGCTGCGGCCGTCCCGTGTTCTTATTTGGATCCGCGGAGGCCCCCACCAAGGCAACGGTCTTGGCATGCAGAAGGGCGCGGGTGAGGGTCTCGGTTGACATGAGATGCAAAGCCTAGATTTTATCGCCCTTCACCAAGAAGATGTAGCCATCGTGGCAGGCGGTCTTGATGACGGTGGGGTTTTGGGCATCTGGCTCGATTTTGCTGCGCCGTCGCCCATGGAGAGAACGTCGTAGCCCGGTTCTTCCAGCATAATAGCGACCATGTCCTGGATATCGGGTTCGTCGATGACGACGAGAATACTTGATCTTTTGTTCCAACACGTTGTTTTCCCCCGCACGGCCGCGCAGTCGACCATGGTTCAAGTCCGTCGACATGACATGCCGTCAAACATCGCAACATAATATGAAATAGATAGGCCGGGGATCGCAATACGCGATCCATCGGGCCTCCTAATATTCTGCGTCTGCTCAATCAGAATCCAGGTCGACTTTGGCAGGTATGATTTCGACAGGCGCCATCAGCAGCGAAGCGGTCGCGCTGCCCATCCCTAAAGGTTTGGCCCCCACGCGTTCAACCCCTAGCAAGGTTTCACGGATCGAAATTTTTCCAATCTCTGCTTGGCGCATCGTGGTGGGTTGGTTAAGACTCCTCCGCTGCAATGCACAATTTTAATCGGCGCCGCGCCAGAGTTTCGGAGATTTTCCATGGCTTACGAAAACATCATCGTCGATACCCAAGATCAAGTCGGTATCATCACGCTCAATCGGCCCCAGGCGCTGAACGCGCTCTGCGCAGATTTGATCCGAGAGCTGGCCGAAGCCCTGGACGTCTTCGAAGCGGACGCGGGTGTTGGCTGTATCGTCGTTACCGGGTCCGAAAAGGCCTTTGCCGCCGGAGCGGACATCAAGGAAATGCAAAACTTCAATTACATGGACGCCTATCAGCGCGACTTCATCACCGACGGCTGGGAGCGACTGGCGCAGTGCCGTAAACCGACGATCGCGGCGGTGGCCGGCTTCGCGCTGGGTGGCGGATGTGAAATCGCCATGATGTGCGACATGATTATCGCCGCCGACACGGCCAAGTTCGGCCAGCCGGAGATCAAGTTGGGCACGTTGCCGGGTGCCGGCGGTACCCAGCGTCTGACCCGCGCCATCGGTAAGGCGAAGGCCATGGACCTTTGCCTGACGGGTCGCATGATGGGTGCCGAAGAAGCAGAACGCGCGGGCTTGATCGCGCGCATTGTCGAGGCCGACAAACTCATGGATGAGGCCATGGATGCCGCAAATGTCATCGCCGGTATGTCCCGTCCGGCAGTTCTCATCAACAAGGAAGCCGTCAATCGGTCTTTCGAGACGACGCTGGCCGAAGGTATCCGATTTGAACGCCGCATGTTCCATTCCACCTTTGCAATGGAAGATCAGAAAGAAGGCATGGCCGCCTTCGCTGAGAAGCGCAAGGCCGAGTGGAAGCAGCGCTAAGCCGCTCGTCACTCCTTACACTCGTTGTGGACAAAGCGTTCGCCGCATGTTCCGGGACAAGATCCACATGTGCCCAGCCTCTCTATTGTCCGCCAGGTCGCGTATCCTCTTCCGTCGAACGATAGCGGTGTTGCAAGGCCACGGTGAGGCCCTTGATCGGCGGTAGGATCAAGGCAACCAGGAAGATGGCCAACGGCAACCAAAGCATGGCGTGAAGCCACAATGGCAGCTGCCAGGTTAGATCCGTCACCGCAGCCATACCGACGATCAGCCCGCCGATCAACAGCATAGCCGGGACCACCGGGCCGTCACCGACATCGCTGCCCGTGAGTTTGAGACCACAATTTGGACAAGCGTTGGCCAGGGTCAAATAGGCAGAAAAAATGCGCCCGTAGGCGCATCGAGGGCATTGGCCCCGAAGGCCGAGGCGGATGAGTTCACGGGTCGGGCGTTCCGGGTGCTCATCCGCCATCGACATATCCGTTAAGATGGCGGTACGTATCCCGAACCGCCCCACCAGTAGATGCAGACGAACAGGAAAAGCCAGACCACGTCAACGAAGTGCCAGTACCAGGCTGCCGCCTCGAAGCCAATGTGGGTATCGGCCGTGAAGTGGCCTTTCTGGGTGCGGAAGTAGCAAACCAGTAGGAACAGGGTGCCGACGATCACGTGGAAGCCGTGAAAGCCGGTGGCCAGATAGAAGGTCGAGGAATAGATGCCATCGGTGAAACCGAAGGTGGCGTGAATGTATTCGTACGCCTGCAGACCGGTGAAGATGAGGCCCAGCATAACCGTGTAGGCCAGCCAGCGGCCGCAGCCTACCCGGTCGCCGTGCAGGATTTTATGGTGCGCCACGGTCACCGTTGCACCGGACGTCAGCAGGATCAGCGTGTTCAGGAACGGAATGCCGAACGCGGCGAAGGGCACGACGCCCTCCGGCGGCCAGACCTCGTGGGCCGTTCGCGTGATCAGTGGCACGGTCGCGTCGAAGAAGGCCCAGAAGAAAGCGAAAAAAAACATCACTTCGGACGTAATGAACAAAACCATGCCGACCCGAAGTCCGTGTTTGACGACGCTCGTATGATCGAGGCCCCCCTCCGCTTCGGATATGACATCGCTCCACCAGCCGTACATGACATAGAGCATTAAGGCCGTGCCCGCGAGGAATGCGAAGATGCTGCCGTCGTGCATGTAGTAGATGCCACCGGTCGCCATGATGAAAGCCGCCAGCGAACCGACGAAGGGCCACTTGGAGGGATTAACGAGATGGTAGGGGTGGTTGCTTTCCGAGCTAGCCATGAAGGGCCTCCGTGATATGCGCTAACGAATTAGCTTTTCTTCCGTTTGTTGTCGGGTTCGGCCGCGTCGACGGATTTCTCCTCCGGTTCCGCAGGATAAAAGGTGTAGGACAGCGTAACGGTGTTCACGTCCTTGGTGTCTGGATCAGTGAGGATTTCCGGATCAATGAAGAACTGTACCGGCATGTCGACGCGCTGGCCGGCGGTCAGGGTCTGTTCCGTGAAGCAGAAGCATTCGATCTTTGAGAAGTAGGGACCAGCCTTGAGCGGCGTCACGTTGAAAACGGCCGTTCCCGTGACGGCTGCGCTGCCCAGGTTCTGCGCCTCGTAGAAGGCGAGGGCCTGCTCGCCAAACTTCACCGTCATTTCCGTCTGCGCGGCCTTGAACTTCCATGGCAGCTTCGGGTTAGTGTTGGCATCGAAGCGGATGACGATCTTCTTATCTGATACGGCGCCCGGGGCGGCGGTGGCCATTTTTGGCGTGCCGCCGTATCCGGTCACCTGACAGAACAGCTCATAGAGCGGGACGGACGCGTAGGCCAAGCCCACCATGCCGGCGACAAACCCAGATAGGGCTATCACCAGTCTTCGGTTGCTCTTGGTGCGTCCGTCCATGGTCAATATGAGCTCCGTCCGACTGTTTTATTCGGCCGGGGCCTTGCCGGTCATGTCCGGCAGTACTTCGTGGGTGTGCCACGGCGCCGGTGAGGCAACCGTCCATTCTAGCGTCGTGGCGCCTTCGCCCCACTCGTTGGCTTCCGCCTCCTCGCCGTAGAACGTCCGCCATACGATGATGAAGAACAGGATGGTTCCGATCATTGTGATCAGGGCGCCCAACGAGGACACGTAGTTCCAGCCCTCGTAAGGCGCCGGATAGTCCGGTATACGCCGCGGCATGCCGGCAAATCCGGAGAAGTGTTGCGGGAAGAACAGGACATTGACGCCTATGAAGAAGACCCAGAACTGGATCTTCGCCATGCCGCGCGGATACTTGCGGCCGCACATCTTACCAATCCAATAGAAGTAGCCGGCGAACATGGCTAGGATCGCCGCGATGGCCATTACATAGTGAAAATGGGCGACCACGAAGTAGGTGTCGTGGAACACCAGATCCGCACTGGCGTTGGCCAACGTTATACCTGTGACGCCGCCGACCACGAACAGGAAGATAAAGCCAAGCGCGTAGAGCATGGGGACTTCGAACTTGATCGAGCCGCCCCACATGGTCGCCAGCCAGGAGAAAATCTTCACGCCCGTTGGTACGGCGATGACCATGGTCGCCGCCGTGAAGTAAGCCCGCGTACTAACGTCGAAACCAATGGTGAACATGTGGTGGGCCCAGACAATGAAGCCTACGACGCCGATGGCCGACATGGCGTAGGCCATGCCCAGGTAGCCGAACACGGGCTTGTTGGAGAAGGTGGAAACGATCTGGCTGACGATGCCGAAGGCCGGAATGATGATGATGTACACTTCCGGGTGGCCAAAGAACCAGAACAAGTGCTGCCACAGCACCGGATCACCGCCCTGGCCGGGAACGAAGAACGCCGTGCCGAAGTTGCGGTCCGTGAGCAGCATGGTGAGCGCGCCGGCCAGCACCGGCAGAGCCAGGAGCAGCAGGAACGCGGTAATTAGGATCGCCCATACGAACAGCGGCATGCGGTGGATGGTCATCCCCGGTGCGCGCATGTTGAAAATGGTGACGATGAAGTTGATGGCACCCAGGATCGAGGACGCGCCTGCCAGGTGCAGAGACAGTATTCCCAGGTCAACCGAGGGGCCTGGCTGGTATTCCTGACTCGACAGCGGCGGATAGACTGTCCAGCCCGTACCCGGACCGTCGCCAATAACAGCGGATAGCAGCAGAAGAATGAAGCCCGCGACCAGAAGCCAAAGCGAGATGTTGTTCATCCGCGGAAACGCCATATCTGGAGCACCGATCATCAGTGGCACGAACCAGTTACCGAAGCCGCCGATCATCGCCGGCATGACGACGAAGAAGACCATCAGGAAGCCGTGAGCCGTCACCAGCACGTTGTAGAACTGGAAGTCATCGATGTACTGGATGCCTGGTGCGGCCAGTTCCAAACGGATGTACCAGGACATGGCACCGCCGATGATGGCGGCGATAAAGGAAACCAGAATGTAGAGCGTCCCGATGTCTTTGTGGTTGGTGGAACAGAACCAGCGGGTGAAGAACCCCGGCATGTGATGGTCGTGATCGTCGTGGTGGGCTTCCGCGGTATTGGCCATTCTATTACCCTCTCGATAAATACTTGATGACGTTCCGTTAAGAGGCCGCTATTTGGCCGTCGCGGCTTGCGCCAGGCGCACCGGAGCGTCTTTCTTTTGCGTTTCGTTGGTGGCGAATTCCTTCTTCGCCTTGGCGAGCCAGTTGCTGAACTCCGTTTTCGGGAGTGCCTTGATGTGGATCGGCATAAAACCGTGGTTGACTCCGCACAGCTCCGAGCACATGCCGTAGTAGTTGCCGGGCTTGTTGATGTGTGTCCAAGTCTCATTGACCCGGCCCGGCGTGGTGTCGAGCTTGATTGCTAGCGACGGCATGGCCCAGTTGTGGATCACATCGTTGGAACTCAGCAGAAGGCGAATGTTGGTGTTCGCCGGCAGTACGACCGGATTGTCCACGCTCAAGAGCCGCGGTTGGCCTTCCCTGAGTTCGTCGTCGGGCACCAGGTTACTATCGAACGTCAGGCCATCATGGTCCGGATATTCATAGGTCCAATACCATTGATTGCCGATGACTTTAAGAGTCATTTCCGCATCCTGGGTCTTGTCGGTGAAGTAGAGGATTTTCAACGACGGGATGGCGATGATGATGAGGATCAGGATCGGCAAGCCCGTCCAGATCACTTCCAACAGCGTGTTGTGCGTCGTCTTCGACGGCGTCGGGTTCGCCTTGGCGTTGAACTTGATGCAGATGTAGGCCATTAGCCCCAAGACGAAGATTGTGATCAGGCCCTCGACCCAGAGCAGAAACACGTTGAAATCGTAAACTTTCTCTGCCGTCGGCGACATGGGCTCCTGGAAGAACAGTTGCCAGGGCTTGGACCGCATCTCGACCATTTCGGCCATGGCCAAGTCGGCACTCATCATCACCCCGACTGCCACCACTGCGATCGCAGCGAATAGTCTTTTCAACATGCTTTCCATCCGTTTTTCAGATCGACAAATAATTAATCCCAAGTCACCCAACTCGAAGCGTGCCAATGACACGCGTGCATCCAATTGAATGCAGTCTTTGTATCCGCCCAGACAGGCGCACGCAAGCCTTGGCGAGCCTTTGGATTCCGAATTGGAATGATACTACTTTTTACTCTCGAGTTTATCTGAACCCGGCCGATCAATAGTCAATTTTCCCCATCCTTTTCGTTGTAACGGTCGGCCATCGGGATTATCTAGCAAACGCAACTTACGGAGCAGGCCAAATGACCGAAGAAGACAACAACGGAACTCGCCGCCGTAACTTAATCCTGGGCGCCGTTTTGGCGATGGCAGCACTGGGCATGTACTTCGGCATCTTCGTGAAGATGTCCTGATCGATGCCCACCGTAATCATAGATTTCAATGTCCAGGACCTGACCCACGTGATGGCGGGGCTGAACGGCTTGTCCGTGCTTTGTCTGATGGCTGGTTATCTATTTATTCGCAACGGCGAGCGCAACAAGCATCGGGCATCGATGATTGCGGCGTTGTCCGTGTCGGCCCTGTTCCTGGTTTTCTACGTAATCTACAAGGCGAACTTCGGGTTTGCGAAGTTCGGTGGCGAAGGCTGGATACGACCGGTCTATTTCACCATCCTGGCCGCCCATGTCCTTGGCGCGATTGCGATCACGCCGTTGGTGCCTTGGACCGTCTACTGGGCGCTGAAGGAAAAGTTCGACCGGCACCGCCGATTGGCGCGCTGGACCTGGCCCTTGTGGATGTACGTGGGGGTCTCAGGCGTAGTGGTCTATGTGATGGCAGTCCACTTGTTCCCATTTCAAGCATCGTGAGCACAGTGGCCGCGTTCCAACCCGCCAAGACGCAAAGCTGGAACATATTTGTCGGCTTCGCCGATGCCACGTCGTCCATAGAGGCGCGGACCGAATTGCGCGCCTGGTGCGGCTTGGCCCTTGCGGCGTTAGCCGTAGCCGGTGTGTTCGCGCTGTTGGTGGCGCTTTCCCGAGTGCCCGGCTTCGAGGTGCTGGCGCCGCTGCCCGTCGCCTTCTTCAACAAGGGCTTGGTCGTCCACGTAATCTTTTCCTTCGTTGTCTGGTTCCTATGCGTGTTTGGCGCCTTAGCCACAGTGTCGGCTTACCGGATAAGCGGTGGCCGTCCGGCCGGTCGGAGGCTGGGCCTGACCGCAATTGGCCTCGGATATATGGCGTCCGTCATGTTGTTCGTGCCCGGGTTCATGGACCGGGGCGAACCGAGCCTGAACAATTACATCCCCGTGATCATGGATCCATTGTATTACGCCGGGCTGGCCGGATTAGCGGTGTCCTTGGGTTTGGTGGTGGTTCGCATTTTGGTCGCCGTCGCCTACCGAACCGGGCCGTTGGAGCCGGTAGGGCTCGGCACCTTGAATGGAGCCTTCTTGTTCCTGGTCGCTTTGGTATGCGTGGGTATTGCCGGTGGCCTTCTTGCGGGCGCGCCGAAGGATGGCGCTTACTTTGAGAACCTTTTCTGGGGCGGTGGCCACGTGCTGCAATTCATGAACGTCGCGTTGCTGATTACTGCTTGGTACTTGTTGGGCGGTCTGGCCTTCGGAACGCCGTTCATCAGACCCAACCAACAGGGCGTCGCCCATGTTCTTCTCTTTGGCGCCGCCCTGTTGGCACCTTTATTCTTTGTGCTGTTTGATCCTTTCGACAGCGACCAGACCGGCGCCTTTACCTGGCTGCAGTACGCCTTTGTGCCGCCGACGCTTCTGGTGGCCGTCCTTGGGTGCAAGACGATGGCGGCCGCCCCGCGGACCTGGCCCGATGTGCGCTTTCTCTGTCTAGTGACGTCCATCGCCGTGTTCGGCCTTGGCGGCGTGCTGGGGATATTCGTCGATGGCGCGGACACGCGCACCCCGGCCCACTATCACGGTGTCATCGGAGGCATCAATCTGGCCTTCATGGGCCTGTTTTTCGGATTTTTCCTGCCGCTCATGGACCGGAGCCTGAATTCGGGCAGGGCGCAGCGCTTGTCCGTATGGTTCTACGCCACGGGGCAGGCTCTGCATTCCCTGGGTTTGTTCCTGGCCGGGGGCTACGGGGCGCCGCGCAAGACTGCCGGCGACGCCCAGATGATCGAAGCCCTTGGCGCCCAGATTGGACTCTACGGAATGGGCATCGGCGCGGTGATCGCGGTGGTCGGCGGTGTGATGTTCATCTGGCTTGCCGGACGGGCGCTGTTGCGCCGCGTCGTTCCATGAGGCGAAGAATGCTGGAAACGCGGCCGGGCTTTCACTATAAAGCGTCACGTTCGGCATCCTGTGAGGGATCAATCGTGCCCAAGACCGCCATGGAAACTCCGGAGATCAAGACGGATATAGCCCAGGAACACCGGTTCCGGCTGCACGATTACGCAATTTTGCTGAAGCCCAGGGTTATGTCCTTGGTGGTGTTTACGGCCGCCTGTGGCTTGATTTTGGCGCCTGGATCCGTTGGTCTGGAAACGGCGATCATCGCGGTCATCTGTATCGCCGCCGGCGCTGGCGCATCGGGTGCCATCAACATGTGGTACGACGAAGATATCGATCGCATCATGCGCCGGACCCAAAATCGCCCGATCCCGGCTGGGCGGATGAACCCGAAAGAAGCGCTTATCTTTGGCACCTTCCTCTCGGTGGGGTCCGTTGTCACGATGCACTTCTTCGTCAACTTCGCCGCCGCCACGCTGCTGGCGCTGACGATCCTTTATTACGTCTTCATATACACAATTTGGCTGAAGCGCCGCACGCCGCAGAACATTGTCATCGGTGGCGCATCCGGCGCTTTCCCGCCTATGATCGGCTGGGCCGCGGTAACAGGTGATATCGGTTTGGGCGCGATCGCGCTGTTCACCATCATCTTCCTATGGACGCCCCCGCATTCTTGGGCGCTGGCCCTGTTTCGGCGCGGCGATTACGCCGCTGCCGACGTGCCCATGATGCCCGTGGTCGCCGGAGAGCGCGAAACCAAGCGTCAAATCCTAGTCTACACGGTGCTGTTGATCGCGTCGACCTTGTCGCCTGTCGCCGTTGGCATGTCCGGCGCGGTCTACGGTGTGATCGCGCTGGTCCTTGGTATCGAATTCTGGCGCCGCTGCTGGCGGGTCTGGAAGAGCGAGGAGGAGCAGGAGAAGACGGCGAAACCACTGTTCCTGTTTTCCATCTTCTATCTATTCATGATCTTCGTTGCCATGTTAGTCGACCGACTGCTAGTCATCCCAGTGATGTGATAGCCGTAAAAGGCCTCAATAATCAGACCACTGGTGCCTTATCCATCAGCTTCTGTGGTCAGGCGCTGGGTTTCCAATTGGAGGGCTAGTGGCAAGACGGCGTTTATCTGAGCGGCGGGGGTATTTGGTTGTGCCTGGTGCGTCAAGAGGTCATCGCCGACGGGAAACTAGCCGACCGTCGGTATTGTTTGGCGGATGAACATCAACGCGTCGATTGATGCCACAGGCCTTACCATATGAAGGGTATATGAAAACCGAAGGAAACGCCCCATGACCAATTCCGCCTACGTCGAACTGGAAGCCCGCTACCGCCGCGTCTCCCTGCTGGGTGAGACATCTGCGATCTTGCATTGGGACACGGCGGCGATCATGCCCGACGGCGCCGCGTCGGCCCGGGCTGAGCAATTGGCGGAAATGCAGGTCGTTATACACGGCCTGAAGACAGCTCCTGAGGTTGGCGAGCTGATCGGCGAAGCGGAGACCCAGGTGGGCGACCTGGATGATTGGCAGCGCGCCAACCTGAGTGAGATGTCGCACCAATGGACAAAGGCCCGCGCCGTGCCCGAGGACTTGGTTGTCGCCCTGTCTCTGGCCTGTTCGGCCTGTGAGACGTCATGGCGTTCCGCTCGACCAACCGCCGATTTCGCCGCCGTGAAACCTTTATTGCAGGAAGTCCTGGACCGCACCCGGGAGGCCGGACAGGCGAAGGCAGAGGCGCTGGGCCTATCAATCTATGATGCCCTGTTGGATGATTACGAGCCCGGCGGCCGATCCGCCGATATCGACCGCGTCTTCGGCGAGTTGCAGGCGTTCTTGCCAGACTTCCTCCAGGAAGCCTTGGACGTACAGGCGTCGCGTCCGTCCGCCGTCCTGCCCAAGGGACCGTTTCCGGTCGACACGCAAAGGGCGCTGGGTGAAGGGTTCATGAAGGCCATAGGGTTTGATTTCGACTTCGGCCGCCTGGATGTGAGCCGTCATCCCTTCTGCGGTGGTACCCCGGACGATGTCCGCATTACCACGCGCTATGACGAGGATGATTTTACCTCGAGCCTCATGGGCGTCCTGCACGAAACGGGACACGCCATGTACGAACGCGGTTTACCGAAAGCCTGGCGCCGCCAGCCCGTGGGCAATGCGCAGGGCATGAGCATTCACGAAAGCCAATCTCTGCTAATTGAAATGCAGGTCTGCCGCTCCCGTCCCTTCATTGAGTGGGCCGCGCCGATCATGAAAGCGGCCTTCAACGGGTCCGGCCCGGCTTGGGAAACGGAAAATCTTTACCGATTGTATACACAGGTGAAGCCGGACTTCATACGCGTCGACGCTGACGAGGTCACGTATCCGGCCCACGTGATCCTTCGCTATCGACTGGAGCGCGCACTCCTGGACGGCGACATGACCCTGGACGAACTCCCCGCTGCCTGGAACGACGGCATGAAAGAGTTGCTCGGCATCGTGCCGCCCACGGACCGAGAGGGCTGCCTCCAGGACGTGCACTGGTACGACGGCGCCTGGGGCTATTTCCCCACGTATACCCTGGGTGCTATGTCGGCGGCCCAGCTATACGCAGCGGCATGCGATGCGGATGCGGCAATACTAACGGGAATTTCCGAAGGGGGCTTCCATCCGCTCATGACGTGGCTTCAAGAGAACGTGCATGGCAAGGGACGGCTCGTGACTTCGGCTGATTTGCTGACCGCGGCGACTGGTCAACCATTGACCACCGACGTCTTCGCCGGCCATTTGAAAAGCCGCTATCTGGCCTAGGCCGCACCAGAGCCCTACGATCTCGGGACGTCCTCGACTGCTGGGAGATCACCATGCCTATCAATACCGCCGTCGTAGGCCTGGAAACAGACGTGTACCCCTTCAGCATCACGGCTCGCCAATGCTTGGCCTACGCTGCTGCATTGGGGGAGACAGCGGACGTCTATTTCGATGATGCGCGCCCGGGTGGCATCGTCGCTGTGCCGGCCATGACCGTGGCGCTGGAATGGCCACCGTCTCGGGATATCCGGGTTATGCCGGGGTTTGGGGCGACGGACGCGGAACGTTTGCAAGGGGTCCATGCGGCGCAGGACACGTATTTTCACCAACTGATCCGGCCCGGCGATCAATTAAATACCCGGGGTCGAGTTATCTCTGTGGAGCGGATCAGGCCGGGCACACGGATTATCTTCCGCTTCGATATTACGGATTCAACGGGCGATACGGTGGTAACGAGCTATTCCACCGTCATCTATCGGGGCGTGGAGACTGAAGGGGATGACGTGATCGATGAAGTGGCACCGGCTTGGCTGGGCGGCGACCCGCCCGCCGCGTGGGCCGAGACCATCGTCCCGGTCGCCCGTGAATTGCCGCACGTTTATTCAGAATGCGCCGATATCTGGAATCCCATTCATACGGAGCGTGAGGTAGCCTTAGCCGCTGGCCTGCCGGACATCATCCTGCACGGGACTTGCACCTGGGCGTTGGCGGCTAAGGCGGTGGTTGAGGCGCATGCTGACGGAGACCCCTTTAGCCTTGCGCGGTTCTCCGGCCGGTTCACGGGGATGGTGATTCCGGGGGCCATCATCACGGTACGGCACGGCGCGGTGGAGAACGGCGCCCACGTTGAGGTGATCGCCGACGACGGGACAGTGGCGATTTCGGAAGGTCGGGCGGTCTTTCGCTGAACCCTATTCGCCGGCTAGGCGCTCCGGTTCTTCCTTCGCCGGCATGGACGTATCTTCCCCTGTATGCTGGGGCACGATGGATTGGGCGACGCTGGTGTCCAGGCCTTCGAAATCGTGATAGCCGATGGTCGTGTATAGCTCGTCCCGGGTCAGCATCTTGTCCTCGTAGCCGTCCGTGCCCTCGGTCTTGCGGATGAAGTTATAAAGATCACGACAGGCAAAGGCTTCGACCCGGGCCGACGTGGCCGGCCAGATGACGATATCGAATCCCATCTCCTGGAATTCCGTGGCCGTGAAATGCGGTGTGCGGCCAAACTCGGTCATGTTGGCCATCTTCCAGCCGGGCAGTTCGTCGGCGAAGCGGCGGAATTCATCAGCTGAGGCGAGGGCATCGGGAAAGACCACGTCGGCACCTGCGTCCTTGTAGATTTTGGCGCGTCTTATGGCGCTCTCCAGGCCCTCCACGCCGGCCGCATCCGTGCGCGCGATGATGACCAGGTCGCTGGACGCCCTCTTCGCCGCGGTGATTTTCGCCGCCGCCTCTTCGGCCGTTACAAGGAGCTTGTCGTTCAAATGCCCGCACTTCTTCGGCAGCATTTGGTCCTCGATGTGGACGGCTGCCGCGCCGGCGTTTTCCAGCTCCTGCACGGTCCGCATGGCGTTCAAGGCCCCGCCGTAGCCAACGTCACCATCGACGATCAGCGGCAGGTCCGTGGCGCGGCTGATGGTTTTACTGATGAAAGAAAGCTCGTTCAGGCCCATGATCCCGAGGTCTGGCAGCCCCATTGACAAGGTCAGCGCCGCGCCCGAGACGTAGAGCGCGTTGAAACCGGCGTTCTTCGCCAGCAATCCAGCCATTGCGTTGTGTGCACCCGGCACCTGCAGGATTTCCGGCTTCTCCAGATATGCGCGTAGCCGAGCCCCAGGCGGTGTCGGGTTGCGTGTTTTGCCTTCCAACCAGGTCACGGTTATTCTCCTCCGCTTGATACATCTAACGCGCAGTCTAGCGCACACGCCAGAGCGAGACAAAACCACTATGCCCCGTATCGCTATCCTTGATGATTATCAGGAAAAATCCCTGGAAGCCGCCGACTGGGACAGCATCCCCAACACCGACGTTACCGTGTTCACCGAATTTCTGGGCCATGATGCGAAACGCGTCGCCGAGGTCTTATTGCCCTTTGATATTATTGTCGCCATGCGCGAACGGACGAAGTTTCCGGCCTCCATGCTCGTAAACCTGCCTAACCTAAAGTTGCTGGTGACCACGGGCATGCGGAACGGGAGCATCGATATGCTGGCGGCGCGGGCTCAGGACGTGGATGTCTGCGGAACGGAAATGCTGCCCTATCCGGCCTTTGAACATGCCTGGGCCATGATCCTGGCGCTGGTCAAGGAACTACCGAGAGAGGACCGGGCCATGAAGGCCGGTGGCTGGCAGGAGGGGTTTGGTGTCGGTCTCAAGGGCAAGACTTTGGGCGTCATCGGTTTGGGTAAACTCGGCGCGCAGGCGGCACGCGTAGGCCTGGCCTTCGGCATGAACGTCATTGCTTGGAGCCAGAACCTGACTGAAGAGCGTTGCGCCGAGGTTGGCGTCACGTTAGCCGGTAAGGAGGAACTGTTTTCCGAGGCCGACGTGATCACCATTCACATGGTGCTGAGTGATCGCTCGCGCGATCTGGTGAGCGCGGCGGAACTTTCATTGATGAAATCTTCCGCCTATCTGGTCAATACCTCGCGGGGGCCAATCGTCAACGAGAGGGCCTTGCTGGACACTCTACAGAACCGGCGTATCGCCGGTGCCGGTCTTGATGTCTTTGATATTGAGCCCCTGCCCAAGGACCATCCGTTGCGTGGTCTCGACAATACTGTCCTGACGGGGCACACAGGCTACGTCATCGTGGAACTCTACGATAAGGTCTACAATCAGGCCGTCGAGGACATCATCGGATGGATAAACAAGTCGCCGGTCCGGCTGTTGAACGGAGAATAGACATGTCCGAGCTGATTCAAACGGCCCGCGACGGGGACATCGTCACTATCACCCTGAACAATCCGGACAAGCGTAACGCGCTGACCATGCAGGCCTGGTCGTGCCTGGCCTACGCGCTCGCGCCGATCGGGATGGATGAGACCGTGCGCTGCATCGTGATCCGCGGCGCCGGCGACAAGGCCTTCGCGGCGGGCGCCGATATTTCAGAATTCCCAGAGGTGCGCGCCAACGCCGAACAGGCGGCCGAATACGGAAAGGCCACGGCCTTGGCCCTGGACACCCTGGTCAATTGCCTGCATCCGACCATTGCTCTGATCCAGGGTGCCTGCACCGGCGGCGGGCTGGAGATCGCGGCCGCCTGCGATATTCGTATCGCCAACCAATCATCCAAGTTCGGCGTGCCCATCAACCGCATTGGCCATCCGTTCGCCTATCCG
Organism: uncultured Magnetovibrio sp.; assembly: GCA_964576415.1. Taxonomy (GTDB): domain Bacteria; phylum Pseudomonadota; class Alphaproteobacteria; order Rhodospirillales; family Casp-alpha2; genus UBA3470. The sequence goes on from CAZNWX010000008.1 coordinate 18,165, forward strand.
GAATTGGAGCCCGTGATGAAGGTGGTGGGCCGGGCCAACGTATTGGACCTGTTGTTGAGCGGGCGCATCATCGGTGCCGACGAAGCGCTGCGCATGGGGCTAGTGACCCAGGTGGTGGCCGACGAGGCGGTCGTCGAAACCGCCTACGATCTGGCCGGGCACATGGCCGCCACCGCGCCCCTATCCATGCGTTACACGAAGAAATTCGTCAATCGCCTGACTAATATTCCGGCGCCCTTAACCGCCGAGGAACTGGCGGAAAGCTATACCCCATGCGATTCTGAAGACTACGCCGAGGGCGTGCGTGCCTTCCTTGCCAAGGAAAAACCGGCCTTCAAGGGCCGCTAACGGAGGAATAAATCATGACCCAAGCCCAAGCCCAAGCCCAAGCCCTTCAACAGTTACTCGACGCCCCCGGCATTATCCCTATGCCGGGCATCTTCGATCCCGTGTCCACCCGCTTGGCCGAGCGGGCCGGATTTAAGGCGGTATTCATGAGCGGTTTCATGGTTGCCGCGGCGCGTATTGGCATGCCCGATACGGGCTTGATCTCTTATACAGAAATGCTGGATCAGGGACGCAACCTGGTTGATGCCGTGTCCATTCCGGTGATCGGCGACGGTGACACGGGGTGGGGAAATGCCATCAATATTAAACGCACCGTGAAAGGTTATGCGGCGGCCGGTTTTGCCTGCATCATGCTGGAAGATCAATTGGCGCCGAAGCGTTGCGGCCATACGGAAGGCAAGGAAATCGTCAGCCGGGCCGAGGCCTATACCCGGTTCCGCGCTGCCGTGGACGCGCGCGAGGAGGTCCGCGCCGCCGGTGGTGACATCCTTATCATGGCGCGTACCGACGCCAACGAGAAACATGGGATTGAGGAAGCCATGGAACGCTGCCGCGAGTTCCGCCGCATCGGCGTGGACATTACCTTCATGGAGGCGCCGAAGAACGTCGGCGAGATGAAGCGCTACTGCGACGAAGTCGACGGCCCAAAGATGGCCAACATGGTGGAACAGGGGAAAACCCCGTTCCTGACGCCTGCCGAACTGGAGGGGATTGGCTACAAGATTGCCATCTGGCCGGCCTCGATCATGCTCGCGGCGATGCGTGGCATGGAGACGGAAATGGCCCGTTTGGCCCGAGGGGAGGTCGGCGACGACGGCAAGGCGACCTTCCTGGAGTTGCAGGACCTCGTCGGCTTTCCCGCGTATTACGACGCGGAGAAGGAATACGCCTTCGAGAACATGGACCAGGCGGCCGAGTAGCAATTGCCTCATCGTGGAATATCGATTTCATTGCCTCAAACGGTCCCCGCCCGCGACCAGATGGGATCGGCTTCAGGCAACGTGTTCGATGTCGACGAAGGTCTCGTTGTAGGCCGCGCCCCGTTCGATGTCGGCGCGGACGTCGGCAGGGATCAGGGCATTGACGGTCTGGCCCGTGGGGCTGGTGTGGCCCCAGGTGCCCTTCGGCGTGTAGAGGACGCCCGGGCGCACGGCGTTGGTGACCTTGGCTTTCAGGTGAACTTCGCCACGGTCGTTCCAGATCCGGAGTTCATCGCCATTGGTGATGCTGTGGACACGGGCGTCGTCCGGATGGATCTCGCATATCTCCAGGCCCTCCGATTCTGCACAGCCGCCGAAGGTGGCATTGGTTCGCCTCGACGATGACGGCGAAATGATGGAGAAGGGCCGATCGCGGGTGACCGGTTGGAACCTGGGCAGGCCGTAGCCGAAGCGGTCCTCTAGGCTTTGGCTGAACAGCTCAATCTTGCCCGACGCCGTGCCCGGCGCGTGGTTCTTGCACAGGATCAGATCGTCACCATTCGCGGCCATCATCAACAAGGCCTTGTCCAGCGGGAAGGTGCTGGGTCTGTGGCCCTGCATGCGAGGATCGGCGACGTCGAAAGCCTGGTCCATGAGTTCCTTGTCTGTCTCTTTGAACAGTGCATCGTCATAGCCGAACCGTGCCGCAAGCCGGCGGAAAATCTCTGTGTTCGGCAGGGCTTCGCCGACCGGCGGAATCACCGGTTCGGCCCGTTGCAGGTACATGGTTCCGTAGGCGCCATAGAGATCGTCGATCTCAAAATGGCTGCAGGCCGGCAGGACGACGTCGCAATAGGACATGGAATCGGTCATCGCGATGTCGGTGCCTGCGACGAACAGGTCCGGATGAGACAGGGCCTCGCGCATGTGGTTCTGGTCCGGGTGGGTGGATACGGGGTTGTGGTTGTAGATGAAGGCGGCCCGGACCGGCGGATTCTGGCTGTCATCCAGGATTAGTTCGGGCACATCGAGGATATTCACCGTCCGGGTGCCTGCCGGAATCAGCTCCGGCCGTTGCAGTTTGTCCGTAGTCTTCGGAAAGGCGTAACCTGGTTTTGCGAAGACACCGGCACCCAGGCGCCCGT
>CAZNWX010000008.1:20587-22258 GCA_964576415.1 uncultured Magnetovibrio sp.
GAAGGGCCATGGCGGCGCGGATGCCGGATCCGCCCGAGGAGCCCCTTTCGATGCCGTTTGCTACGGAGACGGCAACCGTCTCGGCGGATAGATACCAATTGATGAGCGTTTCCACCTGTTCGAGCGGCAGCATGCAGGTCTCGGCGACTTGCTCGAGGTTGTATTTCCTGGCCTCATCCATGTAGGTGTCGAAACCGGACACCCATTCCCCGACGAAGGCTGTATCAATGCCGCCGCGCCGTTCAAACTCGGCGGCTAGGGCTAGTCCCAGGATCACATCCGTGCCCGGTTCGATCTGCAGATACAGGTCGGCCTGCTCGGCAATCTTGATGCGTTTGGGATCGATGACCACCAGCTTCGCGCCGCGGCTCTTCGCATCCTTGATAACCCGGGCGAGGTGCAGGTTGGAAACGGTTACATTATTGCCCCAGATGACGATTAGATCGGCGTGGGCAGCCTGTTCCGGGTGCATGCCCGGCGCGTTTCCGAACAGGCTGTCGTAGGCCGACCCGCGGACGATCCCGCACAGCGGTCCCCGATTGACCAAGGATGCGCCCATCTTGTGGAAGAACCGTCGATCCATGGAGCCGCCGGCCAATTCCCCGTGAGGTCCCGAATAGTTGAACGGCAGCACGGATTGCGGACCGTGTTTTTCGATGGCGCCGGAGACCCCGGCGTGGATCAGATCCAGGGCCTCGTCCCAGGATATCAGTTCGAATTCACCGGCGCCGCGCGGCCCGGCACGCCTCATGGGATGGGTCAGCCGGTTCGGCCCGTGCACGAATTCCGGGTAGGATCGCGTCACTTTGTTGCAGATCACGCCGGCTGTGTAGGGGTTGTCGGCTCGGCCTTTGACCTCGATCACCTCGTCGTTGATGACCGTCACGCTCAGGCTGCAGGTGTCTGGGCAGTCTAGCGGGCACACACTGTTTTTGGTTTCCGACGGGCTGTGCGCGTCCATGTTCGACCCTCCCCAAAGTCAATATCTGGAAGTGTAGTCGTAGGCTTAGAATGGTTCCACGATAAACGCCATTTAGAATTAACTCATGGGGCTACTTTGGAATGACGGGATGGGGATCGCATCGGTATGTGTTAAAGGACGTGGAATGCACCGAGCATTACTTCGCTGCCGCCTCGCTCGGCACCTCGAATAGGGCTTCCATCTCGCGGCGCAGCCGGTAGGCATTTAGGGTCGTGTCAATGTCCACGTCTTCCCATGTGAGCGAGCTATCCTGTGGCACGTTGCGGATCAGCTTCAGGTCATGGGCAAGACCTAACGGCAGGTGACCTTTCGCCAGGGACTTGTCCGACGGCATGAGCTTACCGAAGACCGTGTAACCGCCTTCGCCATCCAGTATCTCGCCGGCCTTCAAATCCCGCTTTGCCGTGGCGATGACGTCGGCGTTGAAGCACATGGCCGCGCCCGTTGCCTCGCGGCGAATGCCAACCGACGCCACGGACATGCCAAGCTCCAGGCCGATCATGTGCCAGCGCTTGTAGAGGCTCATGTAGCGCCCGTCCGGATCGGTGACGACCTTGTACTCCTCGAAGCAGTTCTTGATGTAGTCCGTGTCCGCCTCGACACAGACCCAGACCCCCTTTCGGATGTCGTAGGGGATCTTCTCGCCTTTCGTAGTCAACGCGGAGATCACTTCCACCAAACCCTTGGAT
>CAZNWX010000009.1:0-20924 GCA_964576415.1 uncultured Magnetovibrio sp.
GCGCACACATGCGCTTTTTGTATTTCGCCCGGAAATAAAAACCGGGATCTAAAATAATGACGGCGGCACCCTTCCCGACATTACCTACAGCATTGAACGTATCGCCGCGACGGGCTTCGTCCCGGACGAAGACGCCGAATCAGAGATCGACGCCACACTAAGTTTTTGCAAGAAACATTTCGGCGCATGAGCGAGCCCCGGGTCGCCGTTATCATCCCGACCTATAATCAGGCGGACTACTTGGGCGAATGCATTGCGTCGGTCATTGGCCAGAGCGCCGGCGATTGGCAGATGATCGTCGTGAATAACTTCTCAGATGACCACACGGAAAGCGTCGTCGCCGAGTTCGACGACCCACGCATCCGGTTGGTGAACTTTCACAACAACGGCATCATTGCCGCGTCGCGCAACCTGGGCGCTGCCGAAACCCAAAACCCTTGGATTGCTTTCCTCGACTCTGATGATACCTGGCACCCTGACAAACTGGCCAAGTGTCTGGAAGCCGCCGCAGACAACGACGTCATCGGCCACGGCCTTCGTATGATCCGCGACGGCGAAATCCGACGTCTGCACCCCTCGGGGCCAGCGGCACGGGCAAGCTTTCGACGTATGCTGTTCGAAGGCGGCTGTCTGACGCCCTCGGCATCGCTGATCCGGCGCGAGATTTTCGAACGCGCTGGAGGGTTTTGTGAGGCACCCAAAATGCGAACGGCGGAGGACTATGATTTCTGGCTGAGGTTAGCCTTCGCCGGTGCGCGGTTCGCCTTTCTCGACGACTTCCTCACTGATTATCGATTGCATGACACCAACGCCAGCAGCTCCATCACGACTCACATGGACGCTACGCTTCAGATTGTCGAACATCACTACCGAAATCTCGAACGGCCAAGCGTTTTTGACGCACTTCGCCGACGCCGCCGGCGCGCCTTCGTCTATCACGGAGCGGCACGCAATAGCCTGCGCGCCGGCAATAGCGTGGAGGCCAAGGATTTTTCTTGGGCAAGCCTCAAGGCCTATCCCTTCTTACCGCGCGCCTATGTTAACTTTGCCCTCGCATTGATGAAACAGATGATCCCGTGAGGACACCGCTGGCAGCTTTTCTCTGGCTTTGGGTTGGAGGTGGAGCGGTGTTGTTCCTCGTGCGCTTCTCCGATCTGGCGGAAGCCGCATTGAGAATGGTGCTCGGGGTATGAGTGCGCTCGCGGCCGTACTGTTTCAGGTGACCGCCTGTGTGGGCCTCGGCGCGCTGGGCTGGCGGTTAATTCGCGGCCTCGGCGATATGGTACTGGCAGAGCGGCTGACCTGGTCCTTTGTGTTCGGAGTGGGCTTGCTTGGATGGCTTTTATTCTTCGTCGGCTGGGCGGACTTGTTCCAAACACCTGCGCTCGCCGTGCTGCTGGGCGCCGGATGCCTGGGAGTGCTGACATTGCGTAGCGGTATTGCGGCAGAGGGGGATGCGCCGGTCCCGCTCACGGCGCTCGACTGGACATTGCTGACGGCCCTGGTTGCTGCTTTGGCGCTGGAAATCCCGGAAGGCCTCTCGCCCCCGGCAGATGGAGATTCGCTCGCCTATCATTTTGAACTCGCCAAGGTTTTCTTGCGCGACGGGCATATTACCTTCGTACCCCGCGCCGTTGACGGCGCCGTGCCCATGCTCGTGCAAATGACTTACGTGCCGCCCCTGGCCCTCGGCGGGGAAATGGCGCTGCCGCTCTGGGCAATGTTTTCGAGCTGGGCCGTAGCGCTCGCCCTATACTTTCTTGCTCGGCGCTACCTGGCCCGCCATTGGGCGCTGACGGTAGCGCTAATTTGGGTGACTACACCGGCAGTGCTGTACGGTGGCGGTTCCGGGCAAGTGGAGGTGCGCATTGCGGGCTTTGTGTTGCTGGCCGTCCTTTGTCTTATCCGGCTGCGTGAAACTGGCCTTGGTCGTTTTGCCGCAGCAGCTGGGGTCGCTGCCGGGCTGTTCGTCGGCGCCAAGTACACCGGTCTTTTCTTTGGCGCGGCGGGCCTAATGGCACTGGTCTGCGAGCGCCATCGACTGCGCTTGATATTGATCTATGGCGGGTTCGCGGCCGTAGCCGGGTTTCAATGGTATTTTTGGAACTTGATGCATACTGGCGATCCCGTATTCCCCATGCTTTATGGACTGCTGGGTTATGAGACGCCCTATTGGAACGAAGGTCACCACCTTCAGTTCCAACACAACTTTTTCAATAACGAGCGTGCCGTACCAAGCAATCCGATCTGGATGTTGCTCTACCCCTTCCTGGCCACTTTCGCCACCTCACCGCTATTCGATAGCGAACGTGCGGGGCTAGGCCCCTTTTTTCTGCTCTCACTGCCTTTTGCTACGCTTGCCTTCTGGCAGGGCCGCGGACAGATCTTGCGCCATACCCTCTGGCCAGCCTTTTGCACAGTAGTTGCATTCTATATACTTTGGTTTTTAGTCGGCAGTTCCCAGCGCGCGCGCCATCTGGTGCCGATCTATCCAGTGGTACTAATGCTGGTGGTTTTCGCCGTCAGCCGCTGGGCTGGGCCAAAGCGCGTCGTGATGCCCTTCTTTGCGGCGGTTCTTTTCGTCCTCGGCATTCAGGGCGCCGGGCACGGGGTCAGCGCGCTCAACTACCTTCGGCACGTCCTAACGGGTGAGACCCGCGAAGCTTTCCTCACGCGTAATGTTGCAGGCTATCGGGCAGTGCAATGGATCAACACGCACCTGGACGTTGCCGATAAGGTCCTGATCTATAATCGCAACCTGCACTACTTAGTAAGGGTGCCGACCTATTTCGCCCACGTTACCACAGAGGCGCTGGTGGACCTGCGCTCCGAAGCCGCAGACCCACTTGCCTACGACAGCCAGTTGCGTGCGCTCGGAATTACCCATGTCCTAAGCCTCCCCTACGGCGGCCCGGCGGTGCCGCCGGCGGGCCTGCAGATGTGGCAGCCGTTGCTGGAGTTGGGCTGCGCCCAGGTGGTGGCAAATTTCGAATTCCGGGCGATCGGTTCACGCACCTTCCAAGACGCCCAAGGCCCGAGGGAAAGGCAAACCTTGGTGCGTGTCGGGCTTGCACCTTGCCCAAACCAGCCTTGACCCTAGCTTAGTTGCAGCGCCTGGCCAGCAGCCGGGCCGGAACGTTGAAGTAAATCCACAGACAAAAAATCAGCGGTAACAGGCTGCCGGTCATCACGGTGAAATTCGACTCATGGTAAAATAGCGGCAGCAGTACTGCGGCGCCGACGGCCTTGCTGACGGTGTCGCTTTCTGGACGGCTCAAGAGCCGCTCTAAGAAGGCCAGGAGCAGGCCGATGAGCAACATGCCAATCACTACTCCCTTGGCTCCGAAGTTTGCATAAAGTTCGACCAGCCACGGCAGGTTCACGGACATGGAAGTATTTTCTGGGGCCAGGAACTGATAGCGGCGACCGAACTCATTACCCCAGCGCTCCTCGGGCTTGCCTTTCCAGACTACCCTCGGCACCCAACTAAGAAATAAAGAGCGGTAAGTGGTACCTTGCCAATAGGGAATGCGGTCTGGGGTTTTGTCAACGACAGTGCTGAATTGAAGATTTAATGACAAACGCTGAACTAGACCCTGAAAAGGCCGAGTGCTGAAGTGTTTCGACCCCAATCCATTAGACCAAGTGCGCTCAATGAGTATATTACCAAAACCCGCTAGTTTGGTGATTGTGGGCTCATCTTTTTGGAGTCGCCAGTAATTGGCGCGGTATTCTGAGATGTGGGGATAAATCCATACGAAAACTAAAACCCCAGCGAGAGCGGGTTTCCAAGGGATCGAGCCGAAGGTATGCGTGCGAAGCGCTAGCCATAAACAAATAAGCAGGATGATGGGCGTTAAAAAACCAGTAACAGCCATATTCATTAGCCAAAGCGGCAAAATGACCCAGAAATAAACAATTGTAAGCCACCTCGGCAGTCGGCCATTGGCTCTCAGGAGATACAGCAGGCCGAAGGCAACGTAGCCGGCGGGTTGTAGGAATTGGCCGACAGAGGGTAGTTCGCGCACTGAAAGTACGGCCCAGTATGCTAAATTGGCGAGCGCTAGAAAAATGGCTAGGCCCAATGTTATTCCCGGCGCGATGTCATGGGCTGGGCTCACACTTGCCCCTGGGGCCCGGCTGACGTGCTCAATTCCGCCAAACTTTAATGCGGGTATCCTTGCAAAGACAATTCGGTTGCCGAGTATCCAGGCCCCGAACATCATTGCCAGACCGACGAGGATGAGAGCCAGGGCCTCGCGGCTGATAGTCTCGATGATGGTCAAATTGTAGTAGTTGATGCATTGCCGAAAAGGTGAACAGCCCATCTGCTGCGAGCCGTATATGCTGGTCAAATTCGACATTAAAAAAGCAGGCAGCCCAAAAAAAACGGCATAGAAAATGCCGCATAAGGCCATTAGGGGGAGGGGGGGCCGATGAGAAGGTGCCATCCCCAAATAGGCGATACTGGGCATACAGCCGATGAAAATGATTGCTGCCGCAAAAAGCGCCCGATCTAGCGGCAACCATCCGTCACGAAACAACACTAGCAGGGCGCAACTGAGCAATATAGTGGCCGAAACAAGCACGGTAGGGCGAAATAGCCGGTCGCGTAACTTAAGTCCTGACAGATGCACCCTCCTCGTATTTGAAAAATTTATAACCGAGTATTAAACGGCTTTAAGCTAAATACCAATAGGGAATTCCACCTTGCTTGCACGAATAGGACTGAAAATGTATCAACAACGAGCATTGAAAATTCTTGAAATCGTGCATTCTGCACACGCGTTGACTGGAACTGGCGTTTGACTTCCTTTTTATAATTACAATGACGGCCTTTCATCGAAATCTTCTCATTGCGGGTTTGTTGGTACTGTGCGGCGAGTTCGTGCTGCTCGGACCGTTTTCGATCCTGACGACGCACGATAACGGTGAAATCACTGTTCCTAATCTCGTCGCTTTTAATTTTCTGCCCCGTGACGTCTTCTACTGGTATCCATTTTCCACTGGCGGCGTTGACCGGTTGTCGATTGGTTCTTTGTCGCCTTTAGACGTTTTACTTTTCCGTTATCTTCCCGGATGGCTGGCCTATCAATCTGGCATGATAGCGCAAATTGGCTGTGCCGTTTTCGGCGTATTTATGCTGTCGCAGCGGGTAATGGGCTTGAGCACGATGCCAAGCATTTTTGCCGCGTTGGCGTACGGTTTTTTCATCGGCGCAGAGGGAAAGATGTTCATGGCCGTTCTTTCCTATCTGCCGTTTTTCATTTATTGCCTTGGTCAGACGCTCGACAACAAAAAGTCTCTCTCCTATTGGGGAGTGTTAGCCCTCTCACTGGCGTTATTAAGCCTAACTGGTCACATGGGGTTTTTTTTCCCGTTTGCGCAAATGCTTGGGGGTCTATGGTTCATTTTTTTAGATCGACGACGCGCTATTGCTGACTGGCTTATTATCTGTGGAGTTTTTGGCTTGTCGGTTGCGATCCGATTGCAAGACATCGTCGCCCTGGTCAAGGTTGCGCCTATCTCGCAACGCCTTTACGTCGAGAAGCCGCAAGGCTGGGACGCGATAGAAATGACCTGGAACCAAATCACTCACCACTTTTTTGGGAACCCTTCGGCACTCTTGTTTCTTGCTTTGGCACTAATTGGGTTTTGCTTTCGACCCACGTCAGCGATGCAGCGGCGTGCCTTATGCGCTTGGTTATTTGGAATTGCAGGAGTGTTTGCCTTCTCTGCTCTAAAGCCCGCCTTAGCTTCCGTTCTGCCCTTTATAAAGGGTTATAACCTGGATAGATTTGCCGGCTACCTCTCAATCTTTGTCATTCTGCTTGCGGCCGCTGGAATGGAAGCTTGGCTTAAGTGTCTTGCCCCAAGAGACGGCAGACCACGGCAATTTTTGCGCTGGCGCGCAGAGAGTGTCATGTCAATTACCGTTATCCTAGCCCTTATTGCGTCTGCGCTACCCATAAAATACATCAACTACTGGGAATGGATTACGCACGGCACGTTCGCCCATACACAACAAAGCGAACCTATTCGGGAGTTGGCTAAACGCATACATAAGGAGCCAATGCCGGTGCGGGCGGAGTCATTTCAAATGTATCCGTCCTATTTGCATGCCTACGGGATCGAAACGGCCGGGGGCTACCTGTCGCTAATCATGAAGCGATATCATAGCTTCTGGATGAAAGTTATCGAGCCGTCGCTGACAAAAGATCCGGATACCGTCATGAGCCAAACTGCCATCACAAACGGGCAACGACTTATTCTCAACACAGAGCGTCATCTAGCAGATGTTCCATTTGCGTCTCTTTTCAATCTCGACCTGCTGTCTTTGGCCAATGTTAAATATCTGGTTTCTCGAGATCGCCTAACTCATCCTGACTTGACGGCAATCCGAGAAATGCCGAAGGCTTGGAATGAGCTGACCACACATGAGAAGGTAAAAACCAACCTCCGCGCTAATTTTTTCGGTCGTGGACAAATATTTATTTATGAGAATAAAAAAGTCTTGCCGCGGTTTTTCCTTGCAGCGAAATATCAGGCCCTGGAAACGGATGCTGAGATTTTACGTCGCATCGGTGCCGAACCGGCATCCGTGTTGCGTCATACGGTATTCCTCAACAGTCGCGACCTCCCGGAGGGGATGCCTGCCGCCCTGACGCCGGGCGGAGAGGGTAATGTCGTTTTGAAAACTTATAGCCCGGACGAAATCGTCCTAGAAATCGACAGCCTCGCGCCGCGCATTCTATTCACTGCCATATCCTTCAATCCCGCGTGGTGCGCCTATGTTGACGGCGCTCCCGTGGCGTTGTTCCCGGCTGATCACGCCTTTATGGGATTGTTGGTGCCGGGCGGGCGGCATCGTGTCGTTTTGCGTTATGAACCTTCCTATAAATTTTCCAATCCCCTGCTCTAACACTCAACCTCATTAGTGGACCGACGCCTTGGATCAAGACCAATATCACCTGATGGCCTCCCTGGAAGATCGCCACTGGTGGTATGTGGCGCGGCGACAGATTTTAGACAGGGTAATCCGCAAACGAGTTGGCGAGAGCCCTGGCCGCATTCTTGAAATTGGCTGCGGTACTGGTGGAAATCTTGGCTTTCTGTCTCGGCTTGGCCCGGTAAAAGCTTGCGAAACGAATGACGAGGCAAGGCGGCTGGCTATTGAGAAGACGAATTTGAAAGTAGCCGGAGGGAGCTTACCCGATAAGCGTCCTTTCGCGGACGAAGCCTTTGATCTTGTTTGCATGTTTGATGTTCTGGAACATATTGAGGACGACCGTGGTGCGTTGGCCTCTGTCCTGGCCAACCTAATGGAAAATGGATACTTTATCCTGACCGTGCCGGCGTATATGTGGCTTTGGAGCCGCCATGATACTCTCAATCATCATAAACGTCGTTACGTTATGAGCGACCTTATCCGCCTTTTGAAAACGGCCGGGTTCGAACCTGTCCATGCCAGTCACTTCAACACAATTTTGTTTCCAGTTATCGCCTTGGTCCGCTTGGCTCAAAAAGCTCTACACCTCAACGAAGCAGATGATTTGGCCATGCCTACCTGGTTGATAAACTCCATGCTTGGTTCGCTGTTTGCTTCTGAACGTTGGTTCGTCCCCTATCTGGCGCTGCCTTTTGGAGTCTCAATACTGGTTGTAGCGCAGCGTAAAAAAAGTTAACAGACAAAGCGGTGTACAGGCGGAATTACAGTTATTTTTTGCTCAATGGCCAGTACTATTCCTTACGATCCGTTTTCCAGTATCGGGGTTGTCTCAGGTGACTGACAAATTGCTGATCTCGATCGCGACAACAGCTTATGATGAGGCGCCAAATTTGCCGCTATTGCATGAGCGAATCGTGCGATCGCTGGAGCCGACAGGCCACCCGTTTGAAATCGTCATTACCGACAACGGTAGTTCCGACGGATCGCTTTCGGTTATTGAAGCCCTTCGGGCGAAAGACCCCCGAGTAAAGTATGTTTCGCTTTCGCGCAATTTTGGCCATCAGGGCGGCTTGTTGGCCGCCTTGGACCATTGCCGGGGCGAGGCGGTTATCTGTATGGATGCGGACCTGCAACACCCTCCAGAAGTTATTCCCGAAATGATCCGGCGCTGGCAGGAAGGCTACAACGTCGTTTATACGGTCAAGAATGAAGAGGGCACATCCTGGCTTCGGCGACGAGCTAACCAGTTGTTCTATGCGTTGGTTAGTTATTTATCGGGCATCGACTTAACCGGCGGGCAGGCAGATTTTCGCCTTATGGATCGTGCTTCCTTAAACGCCATGCTTTCGCTGCGCGAGAACAACAAGTTCCTGCGTGGCTTATCCAAATGGGTTGGTTTTTCCCAGACCGGCATTGTTTTTGATGTAGCGGAACGTCACAAAGGCCAATCAAAGTTTCGCTTTTTCCATCTATGGCGATTTGCCCTAGATGGGCTGTTCTCTTTTTCCGCAATTCCGATCCATGTCTTTGCCGCCGTAGGTGCCGTTATTTCCCTCTTATCATTGCTATACTTTCTCGTTGTGATTTGCGTCGGTATAGGAGTTTGGTTTTTCGGGTTTGATCCAGGCATGCTGCCACCTGGCTGGGGCACCTTAGCAGCTGGCATCTTCTTTCTTGGTGGAGTGCAGTTGATTGGTATTGGTCTCCTTGGTGAATATCTGGCTCGGATTTTTGATGAAGCTAAAGGCAGGCCACCCTACATCATATGGCGCAAGTCGCTAGATTCGGATCCCAACAATTCCAACGTACGTTCGCGGCAATGAACAGCTCGATGACGAACACAGCTTCCAACTTGCGTGAGAATGCTCGGGTGATTGTGCTTTGCGGCGGGCGCGGCTCAAGGTTACGACCGTTAACAGACGAGATTCCCAAAGCCATGACGCCGGTACATGGTCGGCCAATGATCGATCATATTATCGATTTCTACCACCGCAACGGCCTAAATGAAGTTACAGTCTGCACCGGCTACAAGGCAAAGGTGATTGAAGATCACCTTGCCGGGCATGCCCCCAACGGCATGAATATTTGTTTTGCCAACGCTGGCGAAGAAGCAAGCATGCTTCAGCGCTTGACCGCGGCAGGCATTGACCGCCCTGGCACAACCATTGTTTCCTATGGCGACACATTTATTAATCTCGACGTGAAAGCTCTCCTGCGCTGCCATCGGGAGGCGGCAGGCGAACTCACCCTGGTTTCGGCGAAAATTGTCAATCCCTTCGGGCTTATCCAGTATGGGCCTGACATGGCTGTCACCTCGTTTCAAGAAAAGCCGGTGCTCAAATACTATGTGGGTTGTTTTACGGCGGACGGGTCAGCATTCCGCTTCATGACGGATGACATGCTGAACGCCCCTGATGGTGAGGGTCTCGTGGCATTCCTGAGGGAGTTGGTAAATCAGCACAGCTTGACGGCTTTCGAGCACGACGGCCTCCACATAACCTTTAATACGATCCCGGAAATGGACAATGCCAACCGAGAAATGGAACATTTCTATACATTACAGGAAAAGATATGAGCTCATTAAGCGGTAAACGCGTCCTTGTTACGGGCGGTAGCGGCTTTATTGCTTCGCATCTGACGCGCCGATTAGTCAATCTGTGCGCCGAGGTGTCAATCACCACCAAATACAATAGTATAGTTGACAATGTCCGCGTGGCTGACCTTTGGGATGACATCAATGTCATAGAGCTGGACTTGCGCAACCTGGATTCCTTGCGCCAAGTGCGGGAGCTTAAGCCGCATGTAGTCTACCACTTCGCAGCCTACAACCACGTCGGCGATAGCTTCTTGCATGTCAACGAGGTGATGGACTCTAACGCCAAAGGTACCTCGAACCTGTTAGAAAGTTACGATGCCTACGAGCGCTTCATTTATATCTCCACCTCGGAAGTTTATGGCTATCAGGAAGAAGTGCCATTCGAGGAAAGCATGAACCCGATGCCGATCTCTCCCTATTCCATTGCCAAATACAACGGCGAACTCTATGCCCGCATGCACATGGAGCAGATCAATAAGCCAATCGTTGTGTTACGTCCATTCAACGCCTTCGGTCCCTACCAGAGTCCCCGTGCCGTGATTTCGGAAATCATAGAAACATGCCTACAGGGAAAAGTGTTACGTTCTACCGAAGGCAAGCAAACCCGTGACTTCAACTTTGTTGGTAATCTAGTCGATGGATTCATCTTGGCGGCAGAAAAGGATGGGGCAATTGGCAAGGTCATTAATGTTGGTTCTGGACGCGAGATTTCAATCCGCGATCTGATCCTCACTATCCATGAATTGACTGGCTCGTCCTCTGAATTACAGTTTGGCGCGTTGCCAATCAGGCCGACGGAAATCTGGCGGATGTTCGCCGCGAACGAACGAGCTGCCAACTATCTTGGTTGGCAGCCGCAAATTTCGTTTGAAGAGGGCTTGCGCCAAACTATCGATTGGTACCGCGAGTTTAGAGGCATATTCCTCGACGCCAATTCACCGCTGGCTTCGCTAGCCAGCTATTCGCTCGATAGGCGCAGTTGAGCCTCGTCAGCGACAAAATCCACCATTTCCAAAATCCGTCCAGCAACGGCTGACCGCATCGCGTTTATCGATGCGGGGGGCTATTTTGTGAAAGCAGACGCGGCGAAACGGCATTGATGATTGTGGTTGCCAACGGGCTGGCGCCCGTGGCGGCAACCGCAGTATATCTTATAGTTGAAAAATCCCTCATCCGCTTTGGCCGTTGATTGCAAAAAATTGCTCCGCCGCTCTAATATGGGAAGTTCATGAAGCTAGGCTTTTTAAACAAATCGGTGGGCACACTTGAACCTAATCATCAATGCTGACGACTATGGCCTAACAGCTGGCATCAACAGAACCATCGAAGCCTGCATCGACGCAGGCGCCGTTAATGGTGTCAGCCTGATCGTTAATGGCGATCCGAGGGCCTATGAACAGGCCCTCGCCTACCTAAAGGCGCATCCCGAGGTCCGCGTAATGGTACATTTAAATTTGGCCGAGGGCCGATGCATGGCGGATCCGAGTGACGTAGATCTTCTCGTCAATAGTGAGGGGGTATTTCGTCATTCATTTGTTTCCCTTTGGAAATTCTTCCTTCTGTCTGGCGCTTCCATCCGGCAGCGTTTGCGCGAACAGATCGCCGCCGAATACGCCGCTCAAGTCGCATATGCCGTCAGAGCCGGCGCGGTCGACCCTCTTGCGTTAAACCTTGATGGTCACGGTCACTACCATATGATCCCCTTCACTTTCGACGCTCTATTGCGGCTTGCTGACCAGTATACAATCCGGTACGTGCGGGTGACTAGCGAGCCCTGGGTATGGCCGAGCCTAGATCCGAGGTGCTGGCGAAATTATCTAGGACCCAACATCCTCAAACATATCTTGTTGCGGGTCCTGGCTCTGTCGGCGGCGGCCAAGGCCCGTGCACGGGGAATCGCCGTGGCGGATTTCTGGTATGGGGCGCTATTTTCCGGCGATATGAGCGTCGCTATACTTGAAAAATGGCTTCGCCGTATTCCGCCGGCCGATCGTAGTTCAGCCATAGTTGAAGCGGTATTTCATCCGGGCTCGGCGGATCCGTCTGAGGCACCTCGTTGGAATTCCAAAGGAGAACATTTTCAATTCTACTTTTCATCGGGCCGACAGCGGGAATCCAGAGAGCTTAAATCACAGGCCATGTCAGACCTACTGGCCGCTAACTAAAAACTGTTCGTGCTGGTAATCCCACCTCTCAAATGTCATTTTCGGCCAAGTTAAAGAGCGAAACACAGGCATCCATGAGCGCCCCCAATTTACCTCCTGTCACTGACGAAGAAAAAACCGGCTGGCCTGCCCATGGCGTAGTCAAGTTGGAGAAACCCTTCATTGACGCCCGCGGAAAGATCCAGCCGTTGGTAGATGAGATGATGCGATCCGCCGTGATGATCGAGTCAAAAGCGGGCTCCATCCGCGCCAATCATTATCACAAAACGGACTGGCACTATTGTTACGTGATTTCTGGACGGCTCGAATATCTGCACCGGCCCACCGGGTCTGATCAAGAGCCTGCTGTCATCTTAGTCAATGCCGGCGAGATGGTCTTTACGCCGCCGATGATCGATCACGGCATGCGCTTTCCGGAAGATACGGTATTTCTGACCCTGGGCCGCAACCCTCGAGATCAAGCTACCTATGAAGCCGACGTGGTCCGTGTTAATTTTGTGCCCACCGAAGGCTGGACCTCTTGGACGCCGGGCGAAGCCCAAAGCCAGGGCGACGAGGATAGCGGCAATTGACCATCTCTGCCTGCCGACGGCGCACGACCTGCCGACTTTGTGACGGCAGCGATCTAACCGTTGTCTTGGAGCTAACACCAACGCCGCCGGCGAACGCGTTCGTTCCTGAAGAAAAGCTTTATGAACCGCAAGTGGCGTTCCCGCTCGACTTGTTTTTGTGCAACGACTGCGGCCATGTGCAACTTCTCGATATTGTCGACCCAGAAATCCTTTTCGCCGATTATGTTTATGTGTCCGGCACCTCGCCGGTATTCGTCCAACACTTCAAGGACTACGCCGCGACTGTAACAGAAAAGTACCTGACCGGCCCGAAAGGCGGTTTGGCTTTCGATATCGGTTCCAACGACGCCACCTTGCTGAAGCAGTTCAAAGCGCTGGACATGCAGGTGCTGGGCGTCGACCCAGCCTGCGACATTGCCGCCGAAGCTAACGCCAATGGCATCGAAACCCTGGCAACCTTCTTTACCAGCGCTCTCGCCGCCGATATTCGCCGGACCCGTGGCGCTGCCCAGGTCATCACCGCCAACAACGTTTACGCTCATGCCGACGATCTGGGCGACATCACCGACGGGATCCGCACGCTTTTGGCCCCGGACGGCGTTTTCATCTTTGAGGTCTCTTATCTGGTGGACGTGTTCGAGAAGACACTGTTCGACACCGTCTATCATGAGCACCTGGCCTATCACACTGTCAAGCCGCTGGTCGGCTTCTTCGCCACCCACGGCATGGAGCTGATCGCCGCCGAGCGGATATCACCCCACGGCGGTAGCCTTCGCGGCGTCGCGCAACTGAAAAGTGGGCAACGTGCGGTGGAGTCGTCAGTTGGCGAGCGGGTCGCCCACGAAAAGACCCTCGGCTTGGATCGGAGGGAAACGCTTTTGACCTTCGGGGACAGAATCAACGGCGTCAAAAAACAACTCACCGCCCTGCTGAATAAGCTCAAAGCCGAGGGCAAGACTATCGC
This sequence comes from uncultured Magnetovibrio sp., assembly GCA_964576415.1. Lineage (GTDB taxonomy): Bacteria > Pseudomonadota > Alphaproteobacteria > Rhodospirillales > Casp-alpha2 > UBA3470. Next base: position 13,247 of record CAZNWX010000009.1, read on the forward strand.
CGCCTTCGGCGCGCCGGCCAAGGCCACGACCTTGATGTATCACTTCGGCATTGGGCCCAAGATGATCGACTTTATTGTCGATGACAGCCCGCTGAAGCAGGGCCTCTTCTCGCCAGGCATGCACATTCCTATCTTGCCGTCAGAGGCTATGTATAGCAAGTCCCCGGATGCTATTGTAATTCTAGCCTGGAACTTTGCCAAACCGATCATGCGGAACCACGCCCATTACCTTGAACAAGGGGGGCGCTTTATCGTTCCCTTGCCCAGTGTAGAGATATTCAACTGATGACTGACTTCCTTCTGAGTTCCGACATTGATGAGATCGTCGACCGCCTGGGCGACGAAGCCAATGCCTTCGCCGGTAAGACAGTATTGCTGACCGGCGGGCGGGGCTTTCTTGGCCGCTATTTTATGGAGATCTTCGGCACCCTTAACAATCGTGTGTTGAAACAGCCCGCGATTTTAGTCGCGATGGACAATATGATCACCGCCGGAAAGAGCGGTGCACAAGTGCCTGATCTTCCCAATGTGGAGTTTATCCAGCATGACGTCATTAAATCTTTTGAATGGGATCGACCGCTAGATTATGTCATTCACGCAGCCGGCATCGCCAGCCCCTACTACTATAGGGCCTATCCGCTGGAGACATTGGAGGTAGCCATAACGGGCACACGGCGAATGCTGGAATTGGCCGACAAGCACGACGCCAGGCTGACCTTCTTTTCGTCCAGTGAAATTTATGGTGACCCGGATGCTAAAAATGTGCCGATAGCTGAGAGCTATCGTGGCAATGTTTCCTGTCAGGGGCCACGTGCTTGCTACGATGAGAGCAAACGTGTTGGTGAGACTTTATGCTACATATTTCATAACTCGAATGGGACACATACGAATACCATCCGACCCTTCAACGTTTTTGGGCCCGGTATGCAGGAAACCGACTACCGCGTGCTGCCTAACTTTGCTAGCCGTATCAAGGGTGGCTTGCCGCTTCATGTCTACGGAACGGGCAACCAGACCAGGACTTTCTGTTATATAACAGATGCGATTTTGGGATTTTTGCTGGTTGTGCTGAAGGGGGTTGCTGGGGAGGCCTATAATATCGGAAATCCCGAACCGGAGATTTCTATGCTTGATCTGGTCCAGAGAATTGAAAAGGTATCGTCAAGTAAAGTGTCTTATGACGTTGTGGAATACCCCGATAGCTATCCGGCTGACGAGCCTAATCGTCGTGCACCTGATATCCGAAAGGCGAGGTTGCAATTGAATTACAGCCCCAAGGTTAGCTTGGACGACGGCCTTAGACGGTTCCTGGATTGGTCCGATAAGACCTACATCGGCAAGCAATAATTTTTACATGCTTCAACTTTCTGTCATCGTTCCTGCCTACAACGAAGAGGCGACGATTATCCAAGTCTTGGAGCAAGTTCAGTCCCAAGATCTGGAGGGTGTGGCATTTGAGGTGATCGTTGTTGATGATGGGTCCAAAGACAACACAGTTGCATTGCTTAAAGCCCGCCCAGAACTTTACGATCAATTAATTGAGATGGGTCGTAATGGTGGGAAAGGTGTTGCCGTCAAGGCGGGACTGAAATCGGCCACGGGAGATTACATTTTATTTCAGGACGCGGATTTGGAGTACAGCCCTGATGAGTATAAGAAATTAATTCTCCCTATATTTAAATTTAATGCCGACGTGGTGATGAGTAGCCGTTTCGCCGCACCTGAATTAACTCGTGTCGCCTATTTTTGGAACAAATTGGGGAACCGTTTAATCACCCTATTTTTTAATATCCTTAACAACACGACTTTCACAGACATTTACAGCTGTTACCTGCTGTTTCGACGTAGTTTGTTAGATCCGTCAGAGCTTAGAACGGAGGGCTGGGAACAACATGCAGAGATTCTAAGTTTAGTTCGAAAAAAATCGTCGAAGTTATACGAGGTCCCCATTAGCTACCATGGGCGCACTATGGAGGAAGGGAAAAAAATTCGAGCTTATCATGCACTCTCGGTGTTTTGGACAATCTACACCTGCCGTTTTTTTAGATAATGCCTATCGAAATTCAGCCAATAATACTCTCCGGGGGTTCTGGAACCCGCCTTTGGCCGCTGTCTCGGAAGGTGCGGCCGAAGCAATTCCTTGATCTACACGGTCAGACCAGCATGTTTTCACAAACGCTCGGGCGAGTTCAAGGTCCTAACTTTGCGGCCCCAACAATAGTCTGTAATGAAGATCACCGGTTTCTAGTAGCGGAAGAGCTAAGAGCCATGGAGACCAAAGCTCAGGCCATCATCCTCGAACCCGTGGCTCGAAATACGGCTCCCGCAATTGCTGTTGCGGCTCATCAGCTCGCCCAAAGAGATCGTGAAACACTGATGCTGGTGCTTTCATCAGACCAGTTAGTTGGTGATGAGGAAATTTTTAAAGAGACTGTTATGGCTGCCGCCGAACTGGCGAAGTCGAATCTACTTATTACATTTGGTATCGTTCCTGACCGGCCGGAAACTGGCTATGGATACATTCGAAAAGGCATGGAAATGGGAGAGGTTGGGTTTCGAGTTAAGGAATTCGTTGAAAAACCAGATGCCGCTTCGGCAGAGACCTATCTGAAATCAGGATTGTATTATTGGAATGCTGGCATCTTTCTGTTTACCGCGGGTGCGTTTCTCGATGAGCTTGAGAAGTTTAATCCTGAAATTTCTCATTCAGCACAGAAAGCTCTCGAAAAAGCTGAAACTGATCTCGATTTTCTGCGGCTGAATCATGAAATTTATGAGACCGCTCCCAGAATTTCCATTGATTATGGCGTAATGGAGCGGACGAGTAACTCCGTCGTCGTTCCTTTGGAAGCGGCATGGCGTGACATAGGATCATGGTCTAGCCTCTGGGAGTTAGGACCAGCAGATTCGAATGGTAACGTTACTACTGGCGACACTATGGTTATTGACTCCAAGAATAATTTTTTGTGCAGCCAGACTTTGTTGGTAGTAGCGCTGGGTATAGAAAACCTCATCGTAGTCGCGACCGATGATGTTGTGCTTGTCATTCCGAAAGATCGCGCGCAGGAGGTGAAGGATATCGTCTCCAACCTTGAGACGCTGGATCGTCCGGAGACTATCAACCACACCAGTGTCTATCGTCCATGGGGATATTACCAAAACTTAGAGGAAGCCGATGGTTTTCTAGTGAAGCGCATTGTTGTCAATCCCGGCGCAAAGCTGAGCCTTCAGTATCATAAAAACCGAGCTGAGCATTGGGTTGTGGTCAAAGGCGCGGCACGCGTTACCAACGGAACACGCACCATCGATCTATATGAAAATCAGTCAACATATATTCCCGTCGGCACGCCACATCGACTGGAGAATGCAGGCACTGAGCCTTTGCACCTAATCGAGGTTCAGTCCGGCGACTATATTGGTGAGGATGACATTGTCCGCTTGGAAGATACATATGGCAGAGTTTGATCAAGTGTTGTTTTGACGAACGGCTATGCTTGGACTTCTAGGTGGTGCCGACTAAACTAGATCTATGACGGCATCATTCCACCCTACTCTTCTTCCCTCAGCTTTGGCTGCAATAGCGCTCCTTGTCGCTTATGTTGGCACTCGGTGCCTCGTGAGTCTCTTGTCGCGGCGCCAGATACTTGCTCATCCGAATGAGCGATCGAGCCATGATTCCCCTGTCCCTGTAGGAGGGGGTATTGCGGTTTTAGCTGCAATTATTCCTGTATGGCTGACAGCTTCGGCCCTGACTTCCAGTAATATTGAGCCAATATTTTTTGTTATACTTATCGCATTATTTCTTGCTGTAATATCTTGGGTGGATGACCTTCGCGGCCTTAAGCCATTGCCCAGATTATGCGCCCAGGCGATAGCGACCGGAGCGATGTTAACCGTGGCACCCTTTCCTGGGCTTGTTTTTGGCGGGCTCCTTCCTCCTGCTTTTGATTTAGCAGCTACACTTTTAATTTGGCTCTGGTTTATCAACTTGTTCAATTTCATGGATGGTATTGATGGGTTGGCTGGGGTTGAGACCGCTGTAATTGGGTTAGGCGTATTTGTTGCGGCCAAGGTTGGTAAACTGGATGTAGCCTGGTTGGTGTATGGCCTGTCCACGGCGGGCGCAGCCGTGGGGTTCCTTCGTTGGAATTGGCACCCCGCGCGGATCATTTTGGGTGACGTTGGCAGCGTACCGCTTGGCTTTTTGTTGGGCTGGCTACTTTTGGGACTTGCAGCATCTGGACACCCCGCGCCAGCGCTTATCTTGCCGGCTTATTTTGTGGGCGATGCTACAATTACATTGCTGCGCCGTTTGTTTCGAGGTGAACGGATCTTAGAGCCACACCGAGATCACTTCTACCAAATCGCTGTGCGCAGTGGCTTAAGACATGACCAGATCGTTGGGATTGTTGCTGTTTCTGGATTTTTCATGATTGCGTTGACCATGGTGGCAATGCGAGGCCTGCTTTGGGCTGCTGTCTCAGGGGCCGTGGCGGCAACAGCGCTGCTGCTGTTCTTGCTGGCCAAAGGCGGCCCTACAGAGTGAGTGGGTGATGCAAATCCTGTTTCTGACAGAGAATTTCCCACCTGAGACAAATGCTTCAGCAACTCGTGTCTATGAGCGCGCTTGTTATTGGATACGATGGGGGCACGAGGTCACAGTACTGACTTGCGCACCTAACTTCCCTGACGGCCATATTTATCCTGGTTATCAAAATAAATGGCATCAGGTTGAAAATATTGACGGGATACGGGTGGTGCGTTTGAAGACATTTATTGCCGCCAATCGCGGGACTTTAAAACGCACCTTGGATTTTTTTAGCTTCATGATCGTCGCATTCATAGCAGGTTTGTTTGAGCGCCGCCCGGATGTTATCGCCGCTACCTCTCCTCAGTTCTTTGCCGCCGTTGGTGGTTGGGCGTTGGGGGGCGTCCGTCGCGTGCCTTTTGTTTTTGAACTGGGAGATCTCTGGCCGGCCTCCATCGTGGCTGTTGGAGCCATGAAGCCTAGTTTTGGCCTTCGAATGATCGAGAAGTTGGAGCTTTTTTTGTATCGTCAATCGGCGGCGGTGGCGGCGCTAACCCACGCGTTCAAGCAGAATTTGATCCGCCGTGGCATCGAAGAACATAAAATCAGCGTCGTTCTTAATGGTGTAGATACTCAGCGTTTCGCGCCGGGTAAAAGAGACAAGAATTTTGCACATCAGGTTGGTCTCGACGGTAAATTTGTTGTCGGGTACGTCGGAACTCACGGTATGGCGCACGCGCTAATGAATGTCCTTGAAGCTGCTGCGCGGCTGCTTGATCGGACAGAGATCGCCTTTCTAATGGTTGGTGGCGGCGCGGAACGCGATATGTTAATCCAGGAAGCTAAGCTTCGAAATCTGAAGAATGTCATATTTCTTGACCGTCAACCGAAAGACCGCATGCCGGCGGTTTGGAGCTTATGTGATATTGCCTTGGTTCACCTAAAGAACTCACCAGTCTTTGAGGAAGTAATCCCTTCAAAGATGTTTGAAGCTATGGCAATGGGCTTGCCAATTCTTCTAGCGTCCCCACCTGGTGAAGCGAGTGATATCCTGGCAGTCAGCGGGGCGGGAATACATGTGCGAGCTGAGGACCCAGAGGCGCTCGCGAATTCGGTGCTGCTTTTGTACAAAGACGCTAGATTGCTCTCAGCATTCGCTACTGCCAGCTTAGCTGCTGCTCCACATCATACCAGAGAAGCTCAAGCCGAAGAGATGCTCTCGGTTTTAAAGTTTGCTACGGAGGGTGGGGGATGAAAGTCCTCGTAACCGGAGCAAGTGGGTTTGTTGGCCGGAATCTGTGTCGGGTGTTAATTCAAAACCGCTGTGAGGTAATCGCAACGGTCCGAGAGCGGCCATCGCCGTGTCTTGCAACTGGTGTTGAGATAGTAAATATCGGCGAATTTTCAGGCAATACAGCCTGGAAGAAACCACTTCAGGGTGTTGAAGGCGTGGTGCATTTGGCCGCACGGACGCACGTTATGCGCGAGGCTGATAATAATCCCGAAACCGCCTATCAACGCATGAATGTGGATGTTACGCGGCGCCTTGTGGAGGAGTGCGTTCGATCGAGCGTGAGGCGGATCGTATTCATGAGTTCAATTAAGGTGAATGGTGAGTCGACCAATATTGACCGTCCCTACATGGCAAGCGATCCTCCTGCACCTGAAGACCCATACGGCCGGACTAAGTTGCACGCTGAGAGAGAACTTGTTCGGGCTACCAAGGGAACTGGGACGGATTTTGTAATTTTGAGATCGCCATTAATATACGGCGCTGGTGTTAAAGGAAATTTTGCGAAATTGATGTGCGCGCTGGCCGCTGGGCGATATTTGCCTCTTGGTTCGATTTCCAATTGCCGAAGTTTGGTTTTTGTCGAAAACCTCTGTTCCGCGCTTATTGCTTGTCTGGGCACAGAGCGGGCAGCCAACCGCACCTTTCTCGTTTCAGATGGAGAAGATCTCTCGACGCAGGAATTGGCTCGCCGTTTAGCTAGATTGCTCGGAAAGCCAGCCCGTCTTTTGCCGATCCCTGTTCCAATCCTCAAGATAGTTGGAAAATTTTCTGGCAATAATGCGGCAGTTGCGCGGCTTACGGGCTCGCTCCGAGTCGATAGTTCATTTCTCAGGGACGAACTGGGCTGGCAGCCTCCTTTTTCGGTCGATCAAGGCTTGGAACGCACCGCGGCTTGGTTTAATCAGCAAGCTGATGATCGAGAATTGGCCAGAAATGCTCCGTAAGATTTACCCGCGAGGACTAATAGTGTTCGCCCATGATATCTTCATGGCGGGACTATCCTTTGTATTATCTGTCTATTTGCGTTTGGACTTCTGGATCGTTGATGATTTGAACGAACCGTGGTGGATCGCAGGCGCTCTTTTTACAGCAATTTCCGCACTCGTATTCTGGTCGTCTGGATTGTATCGAGGAGTCTGGCGTTACGCTTCTTTGAATGATTTATGGGCAATCACGCGTGCGGTCTCACTAGCAGTGGTTACCTTCGCGTTTATCATGTTCATATGGGTGCGCCTTGAACCACTGCCGCGCTCTCTTCTGGTGATAGAGTGGTTCGTTTTAATGGCTTTGTTGGGGGGGCCTCGGTTTTGCTATCGACTTTTAAAGGATAGACAATTTGGCTTTGATCGGGACTCCCACCTGGGTGATAGCATTCCAGTATTGCTGGCGGGAGCGGCAGATGGCGCAGAGATGTTCCTTCGTGCACTGCGCCAATCCGCCGATGCGCCTTATCGAGTGGTTGGCATTCTCTCTGAAAGCACGGGCCGAGTAGGCCGTGAAATTCACGGAGTGCAGATCGTCGACAAATTGGAAAATTTTGAAAAAGCTGTTAACAAGCTAAAACAGGATGGCGCTATGCCGCAGCGATTGATTCTGACTAAAGATGATATGGATGGACAGCGGGTAGGTGAACTTCTTGATAAGGCTGTAGGTCTGGGTCTCTCGTTGGCTCAGTTACCTAAATTAACAGATCTCAAATCTGGACTTACTGACAAGATGGAGATTAAGCCAGTAGCGGTCGAAGATCTTTTGGGCCGTCCCCAAGTACCTCTAGACCGCGAAGCTATGGCGCGACTGATTAGGGGCAGACGCGTGCTGGTCACAGGTGCGGGAGGCTCAATTGGATCCGAACTCGT
>CAZNWX010000010.1:0-19560 GCA_964576415.1 uncultured Magnetovibrio sp.
CGTGCCCGGCATGGTCGCCGCAGGCGCCACGGTGAGGATTATTGGGCCGGATGGTGAGCGGGAGATCCCCGTTCAAGAACTGCCAGCAGGCCCGGGCAAGACCACCCTGGCGAAGGGCGAGGTTGTCGCCTTTATCAACCTGCCAGCACCGGCGCCAAACTCAGGGGACGCTTATCTTCGGTTTATTCCACGGACGGAAATGGATATCGCCGTGGTCGGCGCCGGGGTCGCCGTGACCTTGGATGATGCCGGCGTATGTACCGCCGCCCGGGTATCGCTGGGTGCGGTCGGGGAACGGGTGCTTTTGGTGGACGAATGTGCCGCTGCGCTTATCGGCACGTCAATCGATGATGCGGCGCTCGATAATCTGGCCTCCGCCGCCAGCGCCGCAACGCGGCCCATCGATGACAAGCGCGGCACTAAGGAATACCGGACCCGTGTGGCGGGCGTTTTAGCACGCCGGGCCAGCGTCATTGCCCGCGACCGGGCGGGAGCGAAGTAATGCCGAAAATTCATGTCACCACCACCATCAATGGCGACACCACGGAGTACTTGTGCGAGCCGGAACAGACGTTGCTGGACGTGCTCCGTGACGAGTTGAATATGACCGGATCCAAGGAAGGCTGTTCCTCGGGCGATTGTGGGGCGTGCTCCGTTATGGTTGACGAGCGTTTGGTCTGTTCTTGTTTGGTCCTGGGCGCCGAGGCCGAGGGCCGTGAGATTGAGACTATCGAGGGCATGGCTGACGGCGAGACCCTGCATCCCCTGCAGCAGAAGTTCATCGACCATGCGGCGCTCCAGTGCGGGGTCTGTACCCCCGGAATTCTGGTCTCTGCAAAGGCCTTGCTGGAACTGAACGACGACCCCTCGGAAACGGAAGTCCGCTATTGGCTGGCTGGCAACCTATGCCGGTGCACCGGTTATGATAAGATCATTCGCGCCGTCCTGGATACGGCCGCCGAAATGAGAGGATCCTGAGATGCCTGACGAAGTGAAACTAAATGACACTGACAATTTCACCTGGATAGGGACGCGTCCGGCGCGTCCCGATGGCGTCGACAAGGTGACGGGCAAGGCGCGCTTTGGTGCAGACTTGAGCCTGCCCGGTATGCTGCACGGCCGAGTGCTCCGCAGCCCGCACGCACACGCCATTCTGAAATCTATAGATACGTCGAAGGCGGAAGCACTGCCTGGCGTCAAGGCCGTTGTCACCCGCGACGACTTCAACGACATGCCGTCGGAATTCGTGCCGGCTGGTGAAATGATGGTTAATTACCGCGACATCGTCCGCAACGTCATGGCCCGTGAAAAGGTGCTCTATGACGGCCACGCCGTGGCCGCCGTGGCGGCGATCAGCGCTAGTATCGCACGGAAGGCCCTGAAGCTGATCGAGGTGGAGTACGAGATTCTGCCCCACGTTATCGATGTGGAAGAGGCCATGAAGCCCGACGCGCCGCTCCTGCACGACGACCTGTTCACCGTGGGCGTCGAACCGGCACCTGAGAAACCGTCGAATATCGCCAAGGTTGTAGAGTTCAAGCTGGGTGACGTGGAGAAGGGCTTCGGCGAGGCGGATGTCATCGTCGAGCAGACCTTCAATACCGCGCCGGTCCACCAGGGCTACATCGAACCCCATGCCTGTGTCGCGTCGGTGAACGCCGACGGCCTCGCGGAATTATGGGTCACGACCCAGGGCCACTACGTGGTCCGTGGCCATTGCGCGCGCATGCTTGGCATGGACATTTCCAAGCTGAAGGTGACGGCGTCGGAAATTGGCGGTGGCTTTGGCGGGAAGACGGTGGTCTATCTTGAGCCCGTGGCCCTTGCACTATCCAATAAGTCCGGCGCGCCAGTGAAGATGGTGATGTCCCGGGAAGAGGTGTTCCGCGCGTCGGGGCCCACGTCGGGTGCTAAAGTCTACGTGAAAATTGGTGCCAAGAACGACGGCACGATCACTGCCGGACATTGCGAGCTTAAGTACCAGGCTGGCGCCTTCCAGGGCTCACCGGTGCAGCCGGGCGCCATGTGTGCCTTCGCGCCTTACGATTTGGAGAACGTCGATGTGATTGGTTACGACGTCGTCTCCAACCGCCCAAAGGTCGCGGCCTACCGCGCGCCGGGGGCGCCGATCTCGGAATTCGGGGTCGAGTGCGTGATCGATGAGATAGCCAAGAAGATTGGCATGGATCCGCTCGACTTTCGCCTGAAGAATGCCGCCAAGGAAGGCACCCAGGCTGCTTACGGGCCTAAATTCGGCCCCATTGGAATGATTGCGTCGCTGGAGCAGGCCAAGGCGCATGATCATTATTCGGCGCCGCTGTGTGAGAACCAGGGACGCGGTGTCGCGTCTGGGTTCTGGTTTAACATCGGCGGGGAGACCTGCGTGACCATGAATGTCAACGAGGACGGCACAGTGGCACTGTTGACAGGGACGCCGGACATCGGCGGCTCGCGTGCGTCGTTGTCCATGATGGCAGCGGAAGAACTCGGCATTGATGTGGACAAGGTACGGCCTATGATCGCCGACACGGCGTCGCTGCCGTACACTTTCCTTACGGGTGGCTCGCGCGCCACCTTCGCCGGCACCACGGCGATCATCCACGCGTCTAAGGATGCAATTGATAAAATGCGCGCCCGCGCCGCCCAGTTCTGGGATGTCTCCATCGATGAGGTCGTCTGGGAAAATGGTGAAGCTCGGCCCGCGAGCACCAACGTCGGCGATTTTGACCCGCTCTCGATTGAAGACATCGCGAAATTGGCCAACTCAACCGGTGGGCCCATTTCCGGCCGCGCCGAGATTAACGTCCAGGGGGCTGGGCCGAGCATCGGCACCCATATCGTCGACGTCGAAGTCGACAAGGAAACAGGCCGGGTGGAAATTCTCCGTTATACGGTTCTCCAGGATGCCGGCAAGGCCGTTCACCCGAGCTACGTGGAAGGCCAGTTCCAGGGCGGTGCCGTGCAGGGAATTGGCTGGGCCTTGAACGAGGAATACATTTACGACGACAACGGCCGGCTGGAGAACGCCGGGTTCCTGGACTATCGCATTCCGGTGGCCTCCGACGTGCCGATGATTGACACGGTGATCGTTGAGGTGCCGAACCCCGTGCACCCCTACGGCGTGCGCGGCGTGGGGGAAACGCCTATCGTGCCGCCCATGGCCGCCATCAACGCGGCCATCGAACAGGCCACGGGCATCCGCTTCACGGAGCTGCCTATGTCGCCGCCGAAGGTGCTGAAGGCGCTCGACGAGGCAGCAGCCTCCGGCGGGGACGACTGAAGGCGTGAGCTACCGCGTCGTCCTGCCGGGCGTCCTGCACAAGTACACGGGCGGCGAGATCGAAATTGACATGGACGCCGGCAACGTGCGGCAGCTATTCAACCGCTTGGGCGAACGATTTCCCAACTTGGCGCCGCATCTGGTGGATGGCTACGCCGTCGCCATTGACGGGGTAATGTATCAGGACGCCCTGTTTCAGCCGATCCCCGACGGGAGCGAGGTGCATCTCATTCCGAAGATTGCGGGAGGTTGACAGTCCTTAGTCGACTTTGATTAGCAGCTTCCCCTGATTTTCGCCTTTGTAGAGCATCTGGATCGCGCTGGGGGCGTAATCCATGCCGTCCAGAATGTGCTCGCGGACCTGGATCTTGCCTTCGTCGATCCACTTGGAAAGCTGCTTCACAGCTTCATCGTATCGGTCCTTGTAATCGAAGATCAAAAGCCCTGACATGCGCGCCCGGTTGACCAGCAACTGGCGGTGCACTCGAGGTCCTATGGGGACCGGGTCCCAGTCGGTCACGGCGGCCGTGCCACAGATGATGACCCGTGCTTTCATGCCGAGGTTCTCCATTACTGCGTCCGAAATCGGCCCGCAGGTGTTGTCGAAGTATACGTGCGCGCCGTCCGGGCAGGCGTCGGCGATGGCGGTGCTGAGATCGTCAGTGTTCTTGTAGTCGAGCGCCAAGTCGTAACCGAACTCGTCGACGCATTGCTGCACCTTCTCTGGCCCGCCGGTGATGCCGACCGTCCGGCAACCTTTGATCTTGGCGATCTGGCCGACGCAGGATCCGACCGAACCGGCCGCGGTGGAGACCACCACCGTCTCGCCGGCGTTCGGTTCGCCCTGAAAGAGCAGGCCGCAGTAGGCGGTGATCCCGTTAAGACCCAGGATACCGAGCGCGTAGGATGGCGACTGATTTATGTCGGTCATACGGGTCATCACGTTGGCTCCAGTGCTGACGGCGTAGCGTTGCCAGCCGAACAGGCCCGACACAATCTCACCCTCGGTGAAATCCGGATTGTTGGATTTCACCACCTCACCGACCGCAAAGGCCCGCATGACGTCACCCACGGGCACGGGGGGTGAATAGTTGGGCGCATCGTTGACCCAGCCTCGCATGGCTGGGTCAACGGAGAGAAACTTATTGTGGATCAGAAACTCGCCATCATCCGGTTCCGGCGCGTCGGCGGTCTCCATCTTGAAGAATTCGGGACCCGGGACCCCCTTTGGACGATCGGCCAGAATGACGCGGCGGTTTTCCATTGTGCTCATGCGATCGCTCCATTCGGGGTAAAGACAATCTTTCCCATGCGACCTTCGCGGGCGGCGTGTTCCAGTGCCTGGGCCACTTGATCGAGGGTGTAGGTCTCTTCCACTGGGGAATACAGTACGCCGTCGATGAACAGCTGCGCGACCTCGGCGTAGGTGGCTTCAATGACCTCGCGCGGGCTGGTGAATAGATTCTTTACCAGCCAGAAGCCGGTCAGGGATATCTGGTGAACGATGGTGTGCGACGGCGTCAGCATGCACGGATCACCGGACAGGAACCCGTAGTTGACCACGGTGCCGCCGTCACTGACGCAGTCGGCCAGGTGCTGGCAAGACGATCCGCCCACCGCGTCGATGGCGAGCGGCAGGCAGGCATCGCCTATCTCGGCGCGCACCCGCTCGCCCAAGTCAGGACCTTCCATGACGACCAGATCCGCGCCGTGTTCCATCAAGGGTTGGAACAGTTCCTCGCGTCGGATCACGTTGACGGTCTTTATGCCGCGCGCCTGGGCCAGCCGGATCAGGTGCAGGCCGACGGCCGAGTTGGCGGCGTTCTGGATAACCCAGTCCCCCTCGTTCAAAACTTCATAGTCGCGCAGCATGAGCATGGCAGACGGCGGATTGGCCTTGATCTGGGCCGCCTGGAGGATGTCCAGCGCTTCTGGAATTCTAATGGCCTGGCTGACAGAGATGGTTTGTTTTTGGACCCAATTGTCGCGGCTTAGGAGCATGGCCCGGTCGCCGACGGCCAGCTCGGTGACGTCCTCGCCAATGGCTGTGATGCGCCCGGCACCTTCGACGCCCTGACAGGCTGGCGGGGTGGGGCCAGGATAGCGGCCTTCGAAGATCAAGAGATCGGCGGGATTGATGGCAGCGGCCTCGACGGCCACGGTCACCTCGCCGGGGCCGGGGGGTGGGGCATCGTCAACCTCGACGCAATGGCAAACTTCATGGGGGGAACCATATTCCCGGAACTCAATGGCTTTCATGCATTTTCCCCCGTGCCGTGGTCGGGACGAACCAGGAACAGGGCCAGTATGGCACAGGCCACAGGCAGTATGGCCAGAAGATGCAGAGCGCCCGTGTAGCTGCCATACATGTCGAAGGCGATGCCTAGTGGTAGAGGGCCCAGCGAGGCGCCGATCACACCTGAGGCCTGCCCAATCCCCTGGATCGAGCCCAGGTGCTTGCGGCCAAAGTAATGCGCCCACATGAACCCAAATAAGGTCATGTTGGCGCCGGTTAGCACGCCGAACGCCAGCGCGTAGATAATTGCGGTCTTCGCATCCGTGACGAGCGTAATCCCGTACAGGCAAATAGCCAGTAAGAGCAGGGTGAAGGCGAAGGCGAACTTGGGGTTGGTCCGATCTAGGGTCTTGCCTATCGCCGGCATGGTGACCGCCATGATCAGGGCTGAGACGCCGAACATAGTAGTTGCAACGTTGCCGGGAAGCCCCTGTTGATCGAAGATGGAGACCTGGAAGAAGAACAGCGTGGTGATTAGCATGGCGGTAGTGAAAAGGCCTGTGCCCACGATCCAGAACGCCGGCGTGCGGACTGCTGAACCCACCTTTAAGCCGGTAAGCTCAGAGTTACCAGACTTTCCATCGATGGCTTTTTCCGGCGCAGCGCCATCGGGCTGCAGGCCCAGGGGCTCGGGCTTGTTGTGGGTCAGGAGCCACAGGAGCGGGATCATCATCACCCAGGTCATAACGCCGAGCCAGAACCAAGCTTCGCGCCAGCCAACCTGATCGATCAACCATTGGCCCAGCTTTGGGTGGATTGCCATAGAGGCGGAAAAACCGAGCATGAGGATCGACATGGCGAAGCCGCGTTTGGCGCTGAACCATTGAGCCACGAGGTTCGTTGCGCCCAGCATCATGGACCCTTGGCCGAAGAACCGGAGCACCATGAATGACAGTGACAGCGTGATCACACCGATGGCCGCGCCGAAAGCGATGCAGGCAAACCCCAAAAGGATAACAACAACAATCAGAACTTTGCGCGCCCCGTAGCGATCTACGAAAAAGCCCATGCGGGTTAGCGCGAAGGCGGCAATCAGGGTCGCCAGCGCATAGGCCGATGCCACTGAAGTCGTCGTGATGCCCAAATCGGCGGCAATCAGATCGACAAAGACGGAGAACGTGTGCGATTGGCCGGGGCCGCTGGCAAACATGGCCAGCGTCGCCACGAATAGGATCACCCAGCCGTAGAAGAACTGCGTCTTCAGGTGCTCGAGAATGTGAGAGCGGATTTGCTTCAAGGTGACCCTAACTTGGCTAAGGGTTAGGTCAATTGTCCGAAAGATTGACCGAAGATATGTTAATGGCCTGCATCATAAAACGCCGGCTCGAGGTTGCAATCACCGCCCGGCCCGGAGAAGGTCGAAACCATTTCATTATTTCGGGAGCGGGATCCATGAAAACCATCTTGATGACTGGCGCGGCTGGCGGTGTGGCGACATTTCTGCGGCGGGAAATGACGGAATATGCCCTCCGGCTCTCAGATGTGCGCGTGGTGGCGGATTTAAGCGACAACGAAACCTTCGTGGCCGGTGATCTGACGGACCTTAACGCTGTCACTGCGGCGGCGGAGGGCTGCGATGGGATAATTCATCTGGGCGGCATGTCGGATGAGCAGTCCTGGGAAGATATCTTGAACGCCAATATCATTGGCTGCCGCAACATATACGAGGCGGCCCGGACCCAGGGAGTTAAGCGGGTGATCTTTGCTTCATCTAACCACGCCGTCGGTTTCTACCGCCGTGATCAAACCATTCCTGTCGACGTGACGACAAAACCGGACACCCGCTACGGTGTTTCGAAGGCGTTCGGCGAAGCCATGGGGTCGCTATATGCGGACAAGTATGGGGTCGGCAGCTTGGCGATCCGCATTGGTAACGTGGACCAGCGCCCTGCCGACGTGCGTCGCCTGGCCATATGGTTGAGTCCCCGGGATCTGGTGCAGCTGGTTCGCATTGGTCTAGAGCATCCGGACATCCATTTCGAGATCGTCTACGGCATGTCCGACAACAAGCGCTCCTGGTGGGACAACGCCAATGCGACCCGCCTTGGCTATCAGCCCCAGGACCGGTCCGAGGATTGGGCCAAGGAAATTCTGGCCGACGGTGCCCGGGACACCGACGATGATGCTGCTGAGACCTATCAGGGTGGCACCTTTGTCTCCCTGGAGGACGGCGGCGGCCGCGTGCCGGACCTTTGCTAGTTCGCACGGGTTCGATTGTCCATGCGCTCCATATCATTGGTGCCGTGCTGAGGATTGGAGACGTCGGGTTTGTGACCGCCGTTCTGCTACCCGCCGTCCGCTGGAGCGCTGATCTGGTGGATCTCATTGAGCGTTAGGAGGTAGCCGAACATCGCTTTGCCGGCCAAGCAATGAAGCACATGGGCCTGGACGCGCACGATTTTCTTAGTCCAAAATCTTCCTTGTCTGGCACCGAGCATGTCCCATCGCGGGCGCTTTGTAACAGGGAGTGCGTGATGCGTTTCGAGATCAAGGAATTGAACCCGTATTTCGGGGCCGAGATTAAAGGTCTCGCCCTGCGCGCCGAAACCGCCGATCAGTGGTTCCCTGACCTGCGTCAAGCCTTCACGGACTATGGGTTGCTAGTTGTGCGCGGGAACGAGATTTCCATGGCCGACCAGGTGGCGTTGGGCCAGAGGTTTGGTGATGTGCAACTTCACGAGATGGATCAGTACCGCCGCGAGGACTATCCAGAAATCTATTTCCTCACCAATCTCGATGAATCTGGTAATCCCAGTGGCAAGCATCCGGACAAAGGCACGCTGCATTGGCACACTGATGGATCCTGGCGGGATCGCACAGGGCTCGTGACTATTATGGTCGCCGACGAGGTACCAAAGGCTGGTGGCGAGACCCATTTCTGCTGCATGGAAGCGGCGTATGAAGCGCTGGACGACGA
The DNA here is from genome assembly GCA_964576415.1 of uncultured Magnetovibrio sp. Lineage (GTDB taxonomy): Bacteria > Pseudomonadota > Alphaproteobacteria > Rhodospirillales > Casp-alpha2 > UBA3470. Next base: position 8,494 of record CAZNWX010000010.1, read on the forward strand.
AACCAAGACCAGACTGGTCTCGCTTTGCGCCGTGCACAGTTTGGATTTTTCACGCAACCGCCGCCATCCCCATGACCCATTAACGGACGCGCAGAAGGCGAAGATTCCGCCGATTGCTCATCCAGTTGTGCGCACCCATCCCGAAACAGGGCGTAACAGTCTGTTCCTGGGCGATCATGCGGAATGCATTGAGGACTGGGACTATGAAGAGGGGCGGGCTTTCATCGATGACATGAACGCCACGACGACGCGGCCCGAATTTTGTTATGCCCACGCCTATCAAAAAGGCGATGTGGTGATGTGGGATAACCGCCGCCTTCTGCATATGGCGGCTCCATATGACACGGCCGCCGAGCGCCGGGTCATGCGGCGGACGACGGTTTTGGGCGACGTGCCGTTTTGACGCTTATTCAGCTTTCTCGATAAATTCCACGGTGATGCCGTCGCTATTGCGCAAATAAGCCACGCGGCTTCCCGTATTCGGCCCCTTGTCGATGGTTACCGGATTGCCCAGGGGGACGAAGGTGTGCTGATGGGCTGCGGCAATCGCGGCGACGTCGTCGTCGAATTCATAGGCCAAGTGAGCGAAGCCCGCGTCGCAGATACTGTATGAGCTCAATCCGGTGGCCGGGGCCCTGGACAAAGGCGATTTCCATTTCCGCACCGGCGACGCCGGTCACCTGCTGGATGATCTTCGGGTCGCGAGGCGCGCGGGATAGAAGTTCAAAACCGAGCCCGTCGCAAAAGAAACCGATGGTCTGGTCCAGATCAGAGACCGTGAAGCTGGTATGATTGGTCCTAAGAATTGTGAAGTCGTTCTGCGTCATCTGATTTCTCCTGTTCGAAATGCTAATCATCGTCGGCTGGACGCAGATGTGCTTCCAGGGCCGCGCGTTCAGCGTCGGGAACGACTTCGCTTTTCTGAGTATTGTAGTTGAAATATACGTAGGTCGTTGTGCCCCTGGCGCACAAGCGCTCCCCTTGCCAGATCTCTTCGTAGAGGGTGAAACTCTTGTTGCCCACTCGGTCGACCCAGGTCCTTACCGCCGCGTCATCTTGAAAGTAAATCTGCGCGATGTAGTCGATATTGGTATTGACCAGTGCGATCCGCCAGGCGTCGAAATTCAGGTCCGGGGTCAGAATACGGAATATGTCCCGTCGACCCGCCTCCATCCAAACGGGGACGAAGACATTATTAATATGCCCAGCGCCGTCAGTTTCGGAGACGCGGGGAATGATTGCGGTTTCGAACATCTCTCAGGCGGCCGTCCAGCCGCCGTCTACCATTAGCGCCGCACCGGTGACCAGGCTGGATGCGTTGGATGCCAAGTAGACGACGGCGCCCATGATCTCTTCCACCTGCCCGACCCGGCCGAGCGCGATCGAAGACACCACCAGGTTATGGAAATCCTTGTCCTCCAGCATGGGCTTGCTCATCGGGGTAACGATGAACGTGGGACAGATGGTGTTCACACGTATGCCGTCTGGACCCAATTCCCAGGCCAGCGCCTTAGTAACGCCTTCGAGGGCGTGCTTGGTGGCGCAATAGACCGTACGTTTTGGGCCACCCACATGGCCCATCTGGGATGAGATATTGATGATCGAGCCTGACAGCCCGGTGTCCTGAAGGCCCTTCGCTACCGTCTGGGTTAGAAACACAACGGAGCGTACATTCAGATCGGTGACCAGATCGTAGTCATCCTCGGTGATGTCCTGTAGGAATGCGGGCCGGTTGGTGCCTGCGTTATTTACCAGTATTTGGAACGGACCGTGTTCGCTCACTGCGGCCCGGGTGGCCTCCAAATCGGATACATCTAAAGCCAATCCTGCTGCCTGTCCGCCGGTGGCGCGGATCTCGTCGGCTAGGGCATCGACTTCAGCGCCGGTCCTCGCCGCGAGAACCACGTCTGCGCCGGCATCTGCTAAAGCCACGGCCGATGCCCGGCCGATGCCACGTCCGGCGCCCGTCACCAAAGCCTTGCGGCCATCGACACGAAAGCTTGGTGTTTTGGGTAAGCTCATGGTTTTGGGACTACGCCGTAGGGTTCAACATTTGAACCTCCGTAGCGGCGGGCGCGGATGTTCGCCTGTTCGCCGTGCCCGGCGAAACCTTCGATGGCGCATAAGCGTGAACAATAGCCGCCGACCAGGGCGGAGGCCTCGTCCGTGAGTATTTTCTGATAGGTGCAGGTCTTCATGAACTTGCCAACCCAAAGCCCACCCGTGTAGCGGGCCGCCTTCTTGGTCGGCAGAGTATGGTTGGTGCCGATCACCTTGTCGCCGAAGGAGACGTTGGTCCGCGCGCCCAGGAATAGGGCGCCGTAGTTGCTCATGTTGTCTGCGAAGTAGTCCGGGTCTTCGGTCATCACTTGGACGTGTTCGTAGGCAAGCCGGTCGGCTTCGTCGACCATTTCGTCCACCGTGTCGCAGACAATCACCGAGCCGTATTCATTCCAGGCTTCGCGAGCAATATCGGCGGTCGGCAGGATGCCCAACTGACGCTCCACTTCCACAATGGTATCCTCGGCCAGTTTCCTGGAATTGGTGAGCAGTGCGGCCGGGGACGTCGGGCCGTGTTCAGCCTGGCCCAAAAGATCAACGGCGCAGATCTCGCCGTCGACGCTTGCGTCCGCGATGATCAGCGTTTCTGTCGGTCCGGCGAACAGATCGATCCCAACCCGGCCGAACAGTTGGCGTTTCGCTTCGGCGACGAACATGTTGCCGGGGCCCACCAGCATGTCGACGCCGGCAATGGTCTCTGTTCCTAGGGCCATGGCGCCGATGGCCTGAATACCGCCCAGGACGAGGATTTCATCGGCGCCGGCCATGTGCATGGCGGCCACGATAGCCGGGTGCGGCTTGCCGTCCTGCGGCGGCGCCGAAGCCATTATCCGCTTAACGCCGGCCACCCTGGCCGTGACCACGCTCATGTGGGCCGACGCCACCATGGGGTATTTGCCGCCGGGCACATAACATCCGACGGCGTTCACCGGCACGTTCTTGTGACCCAAGATGACGCCGGGCAATGTCTCGACCTCTAAATCCTGGAGGCATTCTTTCTGTTTTTCGGCAAAGTTCCGGACTTGTGCCTGAGCGAACTTGATATCGTCGATATCGTCGTCGGCGACTTTGACCATGGCGTCCACGATTTCGGCCTCGCTGAGACGGAAATCGTCGGGAGCGTATCCGTCGAACTTCAGCGCTAGTTCCTTAACGGCGTCGTCACCGCGCTTTGTGATAGCCTCCAGAATGTCCTCGACCGTGGCGCGGACCTTGGCGTCGGCCTCGGCGACATCAGCGTCGCTTTTGCCCTGTTTTAAATAGGTAATCATGGGGGCTCCTCATACGAATTTGGGTAAAACTTAATGGATCGTGGGCATTTCGCCAATCCTTACGCCCCTCAATCGGTTGAAAAACCTGCCCTGGTTTTGGGCACTGCAAGCTCGGCGCATACGCCCCGAGACGACCGTGCCCTGCGGTCAGTCAGTCTTAACAGCGTTAATCTACGAATTCCGACTACCATGAAGATGGTTGTGTGGACCGAATATCCCCTTGCTCAGTTGGGGTTTTCCAAGAATTTCCTTGCTCTTAGCCCAAATGGCTGTTGACTATACACGTTCATCGGCGTGCTCGTTCAGAGCTATATAGTACGTCGCAAGAGACCAATGTCCGAATGACACAGATAAACAGTTGGAGGAATCATGTTCGGGAAGAATTCAATTCTTAAACGCATTGTGGGGCGTTCCGGCCTTGCGGCCGCAACGTTCGCTTTGGCGACAGCACTTACGGGCACTAACGCTAGCGCCGAGGTGACGATCCGCATCGCTTCCGATACGGTGGGCCCACCTCACCCGGCCGGCATCGCCATGATGATTTTCAAAGAAAAGGTCGAAGCCGCCATCCCTGGCTCGAAGGTTAGGGTTTACGTCTCGGCATCTCTCTACAAAAACTCCGAAGCCATCGAGGCTATGACCGAAGGCAACCTTGAAATGGCGTGGGGCCAGTTTGGTAAAACCGCTATGGTCGATCCTTGGACCAATGTTTTACTCGGACCCATGCGTTTGACTACAGCAGGAGCAATCAATGCCATTGACGATTTTGAATCTTTCAAAGTTGTCAAGAAACGCTTTAACGATGTGCATGACGTCACCATCTTCGGGTCGGCGCATTTGAGCTTTTATATGGGTGCTGGTGCTGGTTTTCGCCTGCTGAGCCCCGATGATTTCAAGGGCAAGAAGATCCGTTCCATGGGTCCGGCCGAGAACGCCATGCTGCGTGCCTTCGGGGCCAACCCGACGACCATGGCCTTCGGCGACGTGCCGCCGGCCCTGCAGACGAAGGTCATCGACGGCCTGCTGACCAGCCTTGGCGGTTTCAACAAGGTCAAGGAAAACGCGCCGTTCTACACCATCGCCGGTATCAACGGCATCGTCGGCGACTACTACTACATCGCCGGTTCGAACAAGTGGTGGGCCAAGCTGAAGCCGGCGCATCAGAAGACCATCTCGAAGATTCTGGTCGACGAAGTGTTGCCCTGGGCTAAGCGTGCAAACTACTGCAATGATAAGCGCCTGATCGACATGTATGAGACGAAAGATCCGTCGAAGCCGGGTATCTATATCATGACAAAAGCAGAGTCTGCAGCTCTCGGGAAGAAGCTTGGTAATGCCACCTCTGACTGGATCAAGGAAAATACGCCTGCTGCCGCGAACAAGTGGGTTGATAAGTTCGCGGAGGAAGCTAAGGCGGCTGTTGCCGCGAACCCTCCGGGTTCGAGTTGGTTGGAAAAAACGGACTGTGCGGCTTTGGAGCCCATTTTCAAAAAGTACACCAAGAAATAAGGCCAATTTTGGGTCTTACTGGCCGGTTCGATATCGAACCGGCCAGTTCTTTTTTGTGAAATATTTAAGCACTAACCGACACTATCATCATCGCCATTAGCCTGTGGTGAAGAAGCAGGGGGAGGAGCGTGCCATGGACGCGATAGTCGACACACTATACCGGAGTTTTCGGTTTCTGCTCGATAATGTGATAGGGCACATCGCTATTTTAATTATGTTGGCGGGTACTGGTCTGGCTATAAGTGAAGTTGCACGCCGTTATGTCTTCGATACGGTTTTTGATTGGGGCCAAGATGCCGTGACCTATGGGATGGTAGGCGCCATCTTTCTCTACTTCGCGGTGACGCAGGCGCGTCGTTCACATCTCCGGATGTCGGCCCTGATGGATGCTCTCGAAAAGCGCGGATATGAGAAATTGGTTCTTTTTATGAGGGCTTTCTTCTCGGCGCTCGGCGTCGCGATCTACAGCGCGATCGCCTATTGGGGCTGGTCGGCCATGGAACGATCCTTTGAACTGGGACGCAAGACCTACAGCATGGTCATTCTAATTTGGCCGTTTCAGGCCATCTTGGTAACCGCCTTTATACTCCTGGCGCTCGTCTGCCTCTTCCAACTTTATCAGGATATCCGCGAGCTCATGGGCAAGAAGGTCTTTGAGTGGGCCCCCGTCGAAGAGGGGATTGAGATTTAATTATGGGTATTCTCGGCACCTCACTCTTCACTATGTTGGGTCTGGGTGGGCCCATTGCACTTGCCTTGATTGCTACGACTGTCGGCTTCATCATCTACGATCCGTTACTATCAACGAATTCAATCTTCCGTTCGTTCTTCAGCTTCGTGAACAAATACACGCTGATGGCGATCCCGTTCTTCATCTATGCCGGCTTCCTGATGGAACGAACCGGCCTTATTGCCAAATTGTTCCGCTTCGCCGACGCTTTGGTTGGCTGGGTGCCTGGCGGCTTTGCCTATGCGACGATCTTATCGGCCGTCATGTTCGGCGCCATCTCCGGTTCGTCGACGGCCATGGCCGCGGCCATGGGACTCATCGCCTATCCGGAAATGATCAAGCGCGGTTATCCGGTATGGATGGCCGCCGGCGTCATCGCCACGGGTGGCGGCATAGCAATCCTGATCCCGCCGAGCATTACACTGATCCTCTACGGCGTGCTGACTGAGGAATCAATCGTCAAATTGTTCCTGGCTGGCGTTATCCCGGGGATCATGCTGGCCTTGAGTGACGCGGTCATAGTCTTGACCATGGCCATGATCATCAAGTTGCCTGCAAACAAGTTTAAATGGACCGAATTGCGCGATGCAGCTAAGGAAGCCTTGCCGGCACTGCTGATGCCGGTATTCGTTCTGGGCGGGCTCTACGGCGGCATTCTGACGCCAACAGAATCGGGGGCTGGCGCGTGTGCTTACGCTTTGATTTACGGCTTCCTGTCCATGCGGGAGAAATTCTTCAAGGAAATGTTCGCGGCGACTGAACGGGCCGTCAATTTGACGGCAATTTTGTTTTTTTTGCTAGGCGGCGTGGGCATTTTCCAATTCCTTCTTGCCAACCAGGGCTGGCCGCAGGATATCGCCGCTTGGGTCACGGACATTGGTTTGCCGCCATTAGGGTTCTTAGCGGCCTTGCTGGCTGTGCTTTTGTTCCTTTCAATGTTCCTGACGGGCGTGGCTATATTGGTACTGGTCGTGCCAGTCATTTACCCCGTTTCGTTAGCGCTGGGCATTGATCCCATTCACTTGGGAGTTCTGTTCGCGCTGTGCATCGAAATGGGGGCAGTGATTCCGCCGGTTGGGCTGAACCTTTTCGCGGTAAGCGGGACGACCGGGGTCCCGGTGACGACAGTCATGCGAGGCTCATTTCCGTTCCTGTGCTCGGACGGCTGTGTCCTCATTCTCTGCATGCTGTTTCCGCTCATAACGTTGTGGTTGCCAAATTTGGTAGTGAAACCAATCTTCGGATAACCACAAGAGTAATGGGTCGGATTCAACCGACTATTTGCCAGCGGTGTGGTTTGGTTGTTGTTGTGCTGGCGCCGACGATGACGGATTTGGCGTGCAAGGGCCATTTGGGTGCGTACCTGCTACCTAGTCGGAGCTGGGTGACCGAGCCTATATCTCCAGTAAATGGATCGCGTGTCACGCTTTCGCCTGTTCCGTGTATCAGGCTGCAAAGCTTGTCCCCGCCTGACAGGTAGCCACCGTGTCATCGGGCTAATCGAATGAAAAACCCATGGTCCGCGCGTGGTAATACAACCCGCCGTCCTGGACGATTAGAAACTTCGCCATGGTCTCGCCGTCGTTGAAATGAGCATGGAGGGTTTCTGGTGGCGTGACGGTGGTCGCCCAGGGCGACCAGTCCTTGCGTCGTTCATCGACCACCGAAAAACAATCGTCGCCCTGTACCACCAAGGTCACGGCCACGGAATTGTGACGGTGGGCGCGTTGAAAATCGCCTGGTGGGAGGGTGTTCATGGCGAGCGTCATAGTCGGCGTGATGTTGCGGCGCTCCATCTGTTGTTCGGAGGAGAAGATCAACGCAATACCGGCCACATCCTCGCCTCGGTCCACGGCATAGAGCATGTCGATCTGCCGATCGATCTCGGCGGCCGGGAAATGGACCACATCAACGGCGCTTTCCGCCGCCACGGGGGCGCGGGTGTCTTCGAACCGGAGCTGGGGCTCATTAGTGACCACCCAAAGCACTGAATCCGTACCTCCGCCCGCAAGTGTCGCAGCGCCGCCAGGCAGGACGAACACGTCCCCCGCGGCCCAAGCGATCGCCTGGCCGTCCAAGGTCACAGACCCTTCGCCCTGTATCACGTACCAGATGGATCCCGCCGTGTCGAAATGCGCATCCATGGCGTCCCCTGCGTTGAGGCGCGCATAGCGGGCAAGCAACAACGGCGTGGTGGCCAGGGTCGGGTTTTGCATGTCGTCCCCTAGATCGCAGGCCGTGTACGCGGTGGGCGCGTCTGCGGCCAGCGCGGCGGCAGGCTCGTCCGTGAACACTGCGTCCGGAACTGGCGGCAAGATCAAATTAAACGCGTTCGCAGAATTGAAATACCGCCCTCGGGCCTCGGCCGGACTTCCCGCTTGCGGAGCTTGTTGCATGGGGATTTCAGCCATGGTCTTGACTTTGATTTCGTTTGGCATGCTCACGTCCTCCAATTGATCCTACAGTACGGGACCGATCGTCATCATATCAAGGCGGGCGGCCTTAATACAGATGGCGCTGCCCGCCGAGTTACTGGCGAGGCAAGGCGGTCAGCGCCACAATCAAACGGTCTAGTTCCTCTGACGTGTTGTAGTAATGCGGCGCGGCCCGCAGCAATATGGGCAGCCTGCGGGCCTCGGAGTCCAGGCGCGTGCTGTCGGGGCTGGACGTGCCAATATTGATACGCTGGTCACGCAGCGCGGCCACGGTTTCGCGCGGGTCTAGGCCGTCGACGGTGAAGCTGACGATGGCGCAGGTCTCACGGCCGATATCGCGGATGCGGGCGCCGGGAACCTCCGACAATTTGCCGCGGAGTTCATCGGCTAGGCCCCATGCTCGAACCTGGATGTCGTCGAGGCCGATCTCCAAGGCGTAGTCTACGGCGGCGCCAAGCCCAGCGCGCAACGCGTATGCGTTTTCCCAGGTCTCGAAGCGCCTTGCGTCGTCGCGCAATGTATAGCCGTTTGCCGCTGTCCATGGCGCACCGAAATGGTCGATCATGGCCGGTTCCAGTTCCGCTAGGCGCTCTTTGCGAAGATACAGGAACCCAGTTCCGCGCGGTCCACGGAGAAACTTCCGTCCCGTCGCGGACAGGAAATCACAGCCCAGTTCGTCTACGTTAACTGGCATCTGGCCGATGGCCTGACACGCGTCCAGGAGATAGAGGATGCCGTGGGCCTGGGCGATCCGCCCGATTTCTGCCGCCGGGTTCACCAGGCCGCCGTTGGTGGGTATCCAGGTCATGGCGATTAAGCCGACGGTGCTGTCGATCATCCGTTCCAGGGCGTCCAGATCGACAGCGCCGGCGTCATCGCTCGGTACGGTCTCGATCACGGCACCGTCGCGCTTGGCCCGCTGCAGGAAGGCGACATAGTTGGCCGCGTATTCCGCCTCGCAGGTGAGGATGCGCTGACCTGGTTTCAGGGGTACGGCATAGAACGCGTGGCACCAGGCGACTGTGGCATTCTCCATGAGCGCAATCTCTTCGGGAGCCGCATCCAGCAGGCGGGCAACGCTGGCGTAGACCCCATCTAATTCGACCGCCTTGACCGCGTGGGCCTCGTAGCCGCCGATGTCCGCTTCCAGATTGAGGTGCGCCGTCACCGCCGCGACCACGGGCTGGGGCATGAGGCCGGCTCCGGATGCGATGAGATGCGTAGTGTCTGGGAGGCCCGGGGTGTCGGCGCGGATGCGATCGATAGGGATGGGCATTGCGATTTCCAATCAGGTGCACTCTGTCACAGGCTTCGGACATGGACTGCAGAAAGTCAACAATCTAGGCGGTGTGCAATGGATCATGGGATGGCTTGCATTCGAAAGGATGCGGGGAGGTGTCGCTGTGAAGATCAGGTGATGATGATTTTCGAGGATTCGTCAGCGCCTTAGTCGCCGCCAGAGAGGACCGCGCCCAAGCCCGAAAGGTCCGAAAGCTCGTAATCGGGGGCGTATGCCGCGTCACCTTCCTTGGCGTAGCGATTGATCCAGATCCGCCACCCGAAACCAGCATCCTTCGACGGACGGATGTCGTGGTAGAAACTTTGCGCCACATGGGTGACCTGGTCCGCCGGGGTTTCGAGGCGCGCCAGCAGGGCTCTAAACATGCCCGGTGCGGGCTTGTAGCATTTGGCGTCGGCCGCCAGGACAATGGCGTCCATACCGGTTCCGATGCGGATAATGCTATGGCGGATGATGTCTGGTTCCGAGTTTGACAGTACCGCCAGGCGAAAGTTCTCCTTTAGCGCACGCATCGCCTCAGGAACATCGGTGAAGGCGGGCGCCGTGCAGACGGCGTCGATCAACGCCGCCTCGTCGTTCACCGTGCAGTCCATCCCGGCGGCGGCCATGGCGTCATTAAGGCTCTCGCGGAGCACTGCGTTGAGCAGTTTGAACGGTCCTGTTTGAATTTCCCGCTCGCGGGTTTCGAAGGCTGCCTGGGCTGTGTCGATGGCATCGCCATCGCCACCTTTGGCGCGGATCAATTCGGCCAAACATTCGGCCTTGCTCTCGGAATAGGTGACCAGGGTGTCGTAGCAGTCAAATGTCAGCCAGGGTAGAGTTGAACGGTCGGTCATGGTCAGGTCGGCGGCGTTTGTGGGTTCAGTCGACGATTTTGCAGATCGGGCCGTCGATGAAATTTGTGCGCCCGAATAAGCTCATAACGCTCCCACGATTGCCTCAAAGGATCAAGGCGCTTACCTTACCACGAGGTCTCTGAGGAATACGCCGACTTTTCCGAGGGCGGCATGTACGTCGTGACGCTCTCTCAGCCTTTTCGCCTTTCCCAGACCTGATGCGATCGCCTTTATGACTAAATCGTCCCCCTGTTTGATGGCGAACACCGTGCTAGCCGACTACGACGCCCAAGCGGACGGGTTCACCTGCCGTTATTGGAGCGGCAAGTTGAGTCCTATTTTTGGCCTCGATTTTGCTTAGTGAATCCTTAAGAGTAGAGAAGCGCGGTGGTTTCCTACTCATATGCTTAATGTATAGGCATTGCGGAGTGGCGGCGAGTAAATAATGTGCATATTTGCTTCCCCGCTTTCACGATGTGACTTCGATGAGAGGGGAACAATGAGACAGACGATCTCAAGAGTTACGACGTTGGGTACAGCCATTTTGGTCGCCGGCGTCATGGGTTTCGCGCCGGATGCGGCGTGGGCGGCGGATGCCAAACTGGATGGTGGGAATACCGCGTGGATTTTGACTGCGACGGCCCTGGTGCTGTTTATGACGTTGCCTGGGCTGGCCTTGTTCTACGGCGGGTTGGTCCAGTCCAAGAACGTGCTGTCCGTGTTTATGCACTGCTTTACAATTGCCTGCCTGGCATCGGTGCTGTGGCTGTTCGGCGTGTATTCGCTAGCCTTTGACGACGGCGGCGCGACTAATGCGGTGATCGGGGGTCTGGGCAAGGCGTTTCTTTCGGGCATTAGTTTCGAAACCTTATCCGGTGACATTCCGGAATCCCTGTTCTTCATGTTCCAAATGACCTTCGCGATC
>CAZNWX010000011.1:0-19058 GCA_964576415.1 uncultured Magnetovibrio sp.
GGCTAATCTCCCGCTTCGAAGCCTTCCTAGCGGCGAATGATATCGAGGTCACCGCATTTAAATTCATCTTCGACCTCAACGGTAAGGCCGAGGCGGCGGCCAACATTTCCCGCATGGGCGCGCTGGCATATAACCTGGGTGATGAACTGGCAGCCGTTTACGCGGCACCAAAGGCAGCCTAAAATTCCGACGTAAAAATATAGACCAGGAACCCGATGATCGCCACCGCCACCACGGCCCACATGAACATGGGCTCGTAGGGTGACTTCTCCATGAACGATCCGACGAAATTTCCAGCTTGGCATTCCAGGGTCGTGCGATAGAAGCATTCGCTGGCAATCTTCACGTCGATGCCCAGCATCTGTTCGAAGAATATAAACCACCAGGCCACGGCGGCGACGAACCCCGCGCCGCCGATACTCATCAACAACATGGAAATGCGTCGAATCCACGCGCTAAAGGGCGAAACAGGGCTGGCGTCCTCAGGTGAATTCATTGCAGGTCCATGGTCGGCATCGAAAATAGAATGGAAACTGTAACGACGGCTACTACCGTCGATATGAGAATAATAGCCGATGTACGCTGTTCATTCACGCCACGGTGCTGCGCCAGTACGAAACCGTTCGCACCTGGGGCAGCCCGCCAGGATCACCGGTAGCACCACTACCTAGACAAACCGGTTGAGGGCTTCGGAGCTGACCCGTCCGTCACCTAGAACGCTCCACAAACGTAGCCGCACAGAATGATCGTATACACCAGCCGAACGACTTTGAAAATGGCTCACATGCGGATGATCTCTGTCTTCGCCTCCACCCAATACCTCGATTGCCCCCTAGACGCCGGCTGATCACTTATCCAAAATCCCCAGCTATACCCACCGGTCATGGAAGGAACAAACATGTCAGACAAAACCTCCGAGCTCACCAACCGAACCATTGGGTTCATCGGTCTGGGTTTTATGGGGAAGCCCATGGCCCGCAATCTGCAAGCCGCTGGCGCGACAATGATCATCCACAGCCGATCAGCCGGCCCGGTCGAGGAATTGGTGGCCGAGGGCATGACGGGCGCGGCGTCACCAGCTGACGTCGCGGCTCAGGCCGAGATGGTAATCCTCATGCTCACCGATACGACCGCGGTCGAACTCGTCCTTACTGGTCAGAACGGCATCCTCACTGGGCTCACGGCAGACACCCTGGTGATTGACATGGGAACGACGTTGATGACTACCACCCAGGCACTGGCTGCGAAGGTCCACGACGCCGGTGGCGCCTACCTGGACGCGCCGGTATCCGGCGGCACCATGGGTGCGGAAGCCGGCACCTTGACAATCATGGCCGGCGGCGGCGATGACGCCATGGATCGCGCTGCGCCCCTGTTCGACGTGCTGGGCGCAAAGACCACGCACGTGGGCGGCATTGGAGCCGGGCAGGTCGCCAAGGCGGCTAATCAGGTCATCGTTGGATTGACCATTGGCGCCGTTGCCGAGGGCCTGTCATTAGCCCGCAAGGCCGGTATCGATCCGGCAAAGGTCCGCGAGGCGCTGGGCGGCGGCTTCGCGGATTCCCGAATCCTTGAAGTGCACGGCAAACGCATGGTGGACAAGACTTTCGCACCCGGTGCCAAAAGTACGATCCAACGCAAGGATATGGACCAGGCCGAGACCCTGGCGGCGCGCCTGGGCATGGAAATGCCGGCGACGACGCTCAACCGGAAACTCTATGACCGCATGATCGCCGCCGGCCATGGGGATTTGGATCACGCCGCACTCATCGCGGCCATCGACCCCGGCGCTATTTGACGGCCGGCTGCAGCCAAGACTTTACCTCGCGCCATGGCCCCTGGCCGTCGCGGCGCAAGAGATAGGTGCGCCCGGGCGAGAAGTCCCGACCCAAGAGTTCATTAAAACCCTTGTCCACCGAAAAGACGACCATGGCATTCAATTCGGGTTTTGGAAGGACGCTTTTCAACCTTTTTAGTCGATGAGGATTAAAGGCACTGACAACGCCGCCAAATTTGGCTCCCCGGTCCAATTCGTAACGCAAGATGACGGCGGACTCGCCAGAGCCATTGGGATCCGAGACAAAATAACTGTCCTCGGGCGCCAGCAGCGCCGGAAGCGCCGCACCCACGGTCCGAAAATGCACGGTCATGGGCGCGGTATCAAATCGGATTTTCTTGGCAAAGACGAATGGCGCAGCCAAAAAAAGAACCATAGGGAGCCACCGCACCCGCCGCCAGAACCACCATGCGGCCAAATGCCGACGCCACAAAATAGCTGCCCCGTAGGCCACGAAGGCGATCACCGTTGGGCCCAGATGCATATTGTAACGCCAATAGGAAGCCACCCGCATGGCATCAAATTTGCCGAAAGCCGCCACGTAAGTGAACAGCAAGAATGTGTTATATCCCAGAATCACCATAGCGCAAATCGCCGCGAACCGGTCCACCGGGCCGGCGGCTCGAAAGAACCCACGGAGCCCTAAGCCGACGGCAATGATCGCCAGTGCGAAGTAATACCCTTTCTTTGCCAGGACGACGCCCATCTTCATGATGATGTCCGGTATAAAATCGATATGCCACTCGTAGAAAGGCCGGACGGCTATTTCCCGGGCAACCAACTCGCTTGATACATGGTAGCGCCAGACCAGATAGAGAATAACCGCCGGTAGGGCAATCTGCGGGAGCAACTTCACGAACGCTACCACAGGCACCCGTCGATCACGGATCGCCATTAACATGGTTGCAAGGACGATCAGCACGGCCAGCACCATGGTGGCTTGCTTCAGGTTAATCAGAAGCGCCAGTGCCGCGCCCATTTGCCAGGCGTAGCGGCGTGCTGCTCGACGCTCATCATCCACCAGCGCCTCGCAGATCAGCCATCCCAGAACTACGCCCGCGCCTGTCGCCACCGCCGATGCCGTTTCTGCATAGGAGGTTAGGACAATTTTCTGGGAGAAAGTGGGATTGGTCAGGAACATGGCAGCCGCTCCCAGGGACGCGGCCAACCAACCCGGACGTTCCATCAATTCAGGACGCGAGATGAGCTGAATGACCACGAGGCCAAACATCAAAAGCAAAAACACGTTCGCCAAGGCGCCGGCGTTTTCCAGAAGGCCGCCGGCTATCCGACTCGCCAAGTAGGTGACGAAGTGCCAACTGTATGGATATCCCGTGTAGACAGCGTTTGGGTAAGAGTTTTCCTTGGACGGAAACGCGTCAGTCTCCAACATGTAGCGGGGAATGATTATCCAGTCGGAAAACTCATCCCATTGCGATGCCCGCATGGCCGAGACCAATAGCAACAACGGTATCGTCAGCACCAGCATGCGCAAGAACACGCCTGGTAAGACCCCTCCGTCCCGCCGCCATACCCAAACGCCGGCACCGATAGTGATTACGGCCGTTACCATCGCCAAATAGGTAAATGGAATGGCTAAGAAAACTCCGGCACCCGTGAACACGAACCCGACCCACGCCCACCCGACCAAGGGATCAAGGGCCCGCATACGCCCCACGCCACTGACAGCGCCTCCGAGCACTGAGAAGCCCAGCCAAAGGACCGCCACGGCGAACAATGGCAGGACCTGCCCACTGTGGTCGAAGAAATACTGCACATACGTGGACATGGAGGTGACTGGTCAACCGTAAGCCGTTGGGAAGTGGCCAGAACTTAGCCACTAGGCAAGCAATTGCAATGGTTATTATAGGGCGCCTCCCGACTGGCGCGAGGATCGAACTTTTGCCTTGTAGACGGCGAATCGGTCAGCTACCACAATTGCCATGTGCGGCATTTTCGGTTTCGTTGCAGCGCCCGGCACGGCATTTGACCCCGGTCGCATCCGGGCCTTACTGAAGGACCTGTTCCGGCTGTCGGAACCGCGTGGTCAGGAAGCCAGCGGCCTGGCTGTTGCCGCCAACGGCGAAATCCGGGTTTTTAAACGCGGCCTCGCGCCGAGCGTCATGCTGGCCTCCGACGCGTACCGGAACTTCTTGGACCAGGCCCTTGCCAATATCGCCATCACCGATGGCAAACTGGACAAATCGCTCGCCATTATCGGCCATTGCCGTATGGTCACTAATGGGGCCGAGATCATTCCCGGCAACAATCATCCTATCCTTACTGCTCAGACCATCGGCATCCACAACGGGATCATCACAAATGATGAGGATTTGTGGGATGCGCACCCAAATCTGAACAGGGATCATGAGACCGATTCAGAAATCTTGTTCCAGCTCATCGACCAGCACACGGCGGCACGCGGCGGACTGACGGCAGGCATAACAGATACCTTCGCAGAAATAGAAGGCGCGGCATCCATTGCATTCCTGCGTGTAGACACACCTGTTCTGGGTTTGGCGACTAACGTGGGTTCCCTTCATGCCGCACACGATAACGGCAAATTTTTCGCGTTCGCATCCGAAGCGTTCATCCTGAACGGCTTCCTCGACAGGCACGGCAATCAAATTGGACTCGCGCGCAGCCAAACCCAGCAACTGGCCGCCGGTCGCGGTTGCATCGTGAACTTCGGGCAACCGGTGCCCAAGGAGTTCGATCTTTCAGGCAACGACACGTCGTCATTCGTCCCTGCCTCCGATGCGCCGCTCAAGGTCATCGACATGTCGAGCCGCGTCGACACCATCCAGCGCTGCACCCGATGCATCCTGCCCGTAACCTATCCGTTCATCGAGTTCGATGCGGACGGCGTGTGCCAGTACTGCCGCGGTTATGAGCCCCTGAAGCTTCACGGCCGCGCCACCCTAGAAGAGATTTTCGACCAGCACCGCAGTACCGACGGTAGCGCCGATTGCATTGTCGCGTTCTCCGGCGGACGGGACAGCTCCTACGGCCTGCACCTGATCAAGAAAGAGTTCAAAATGAACCCCATCGCATATTCCTACGATTGGGGCATGGTGACGGGGATCGCCCGGCGCAATCAGGCACGCATGCTCGGCCAACTGGGGATCGAGCACATCCTCCGGGCCGAGGACATCCCAGCGAAACGCCGCTACATGCGGAAGAACATCGAGGCCTGGTCCAAACGTCCACACCTGGGCATGGTACCCCTGTTCATGGCCGGTGATAAATTCTTCTATGACATCGGCCGGCAACTGCGCGAGGAACTTGGACTGCCGGTGGTCATCTTCTGCGCCGGCAACGAACTGGAACGCACGGACTTCAAGGGTGGCTTCGCCGGTGTGCGCGAGAACATGCACGGCCAACGCCTGTTCGCCTTCACTATGGGTAACAAGATCCAGATCGCGCTCTTCTACTTGAGCCAGTACCTAGCGAACCCGCGTTACTTCAACGAATCACTGGTCGACACGGTGCAATCGTTCCGCTCGTCCTTCATTTCCAAGGATGACTTCGTCTACCTCTTCCATTACCTGCCCTGGGACGAAGCGACCATCAACGATACCTTGATCGGTCAGTACGGGTGGGAAACGGCGTCGCACACGGACAACACTTGGCGCATCGGCGACGGCTACACTACCTTCATCAACTACATTTACTTTACCATGGCCGGGTTCTCAGAGTTCGACACCTTCCGCAGCCAGCAGATCAGGAAGGGCCTCACCGACCGCGACACAGCGCTCCGGTTGGTGGCCAAGGACAACGAACCGGACATGAATATCCTGTACGAATTCGCCCAGCAAGTGGGGATCAATCTGGAAGAGATTCTGACCCGCATCAACACCGCCAAGAAGCTATACTGAGGCGGATCATGGCGGAAGTCTCCTCCCGGCTGGACAGAAAGCTTCTGGGGGATATGGCTTGCAACTACGGCGCCTTCACACTGATGGCGGGCACCGGGGTCATTCTCAACTTCTTCATCGCCATCCAGTTCGGCGTGGAGACATTGGGCGTCTTCAACCAGATTTACGCGGTCTATATCGTCGCCGCACAATTGGCCGTGTTCGGCCTGCATGAGTCCGCCCAGAAGCACACCGCCGAGCACCATGGCCAAGGGAACGAGCGCCAATTGATCGCACGCTCGGCCAATCTCGTTGCCCTGTTGATTGGCGCTGGGGTGGCGCTGGTCATCTATCTGGCCGCGCCGTTGATCGGACGAATTACCGACAGCGCTTCGGTGGGCCATGGCATTGCCTGGGCTGCCCCGGGCCTCTTGTTCTTCGCGCTCAACAAGGTGCAGATGGGCATCCTCAATGGCGACCGCCGCATGCGGGCCTTCGCCGTCATGCAGGGTGTGCGGGTGCTCACGATTCTCGGCGTCGTCCTGGTCGCCGAAGCCCACGGATGGCCCGGCTATCTGTTGGGCGCGAGCTTCACCGTCGCTGAACTGGTGATCTTTGGCCCGCTGCTAATACTGGTGCGCCCGTGGGAGCGCGGCGGCAACGCGACGGGGGCGCGTGACTGGCGGCGTCGGCACCTGAACTTCGGGGCCAAGGCCTTGCCGAACGGGTTTTTGGCCGAATCCTATGTGCGGGTCGATGTCCTGATGCTGGCCATCTTCGTCAGTGACGAAGCCGTCGGCATTTATTCCTTCGCCGCCATGTTCATCGAAGGTCTCTATCAGGTGCCGACAGTGATCCGGACGGTGGTCAACCCCGTGCTAGTCCGCCTCATTGGCGCCGGTGACCGGCGCGAGCTAGCACGGTTCGGGCGCCGCATAATGATCATGAGTCTAGGTATTTTCGTCATCGTCGCCAGTTTGGCATATCTGATCTTTCCCTCTCTCGGCCCGTTCTTTCCAGATGACCTTGTCCCACGCGCCTATCCAGTGCTGTCCATCCTCATCGGAGGCTTAGCCCTTTACGCGGCCTTCGTGCCGTTGGATTTCATGCTCATGCAGGCCGGCCAGCCCGGATGGCAAAGCGCGCTGATGAGCCTAAACATCACGGTCAACGCGACGCTCAACGTGACACTGATCCCCATCTACGGCATCCAAGGTGCCGCCATGGCCACGGCGGCAGCCTTCGCCGTGTCCGCCGTCACCTTAAACGGCACGGTCTGGTGGCGGCTCGGCCTGCGTGGCGGCCTAATATTCGCGGAAACCCACCTGATGCGCGCGTCTACTCCGCCGGCTAGGGATCGCTGATGGCATCCAGCTCCGCGCCGGAGCGCGCCGGCAAAACCAATTCTACCAGAACGATGAAGATCGGCTGACCCAGGGCCATGGGGATTTGGACCACGCCGCGCTCATCGCGGCCATCCATCCCGACGCTATTTGACGGCCGGCTGCGACCATGATTCAACCACACGCCAAGGCCCCCGCGCCTCCCGTCGCAGAAGATAGCTCTGATCTGGAACCAATTTCAGACCAAGTGCTTCCGAAAACTCGCTGATCACCGAGAACACCAAGATAGTGTTTATATCTAGTCGCTCCAAAGCGGCTTTAAAAGTCTCCAACTTCTTAGGGTTAAACGCACTTACAATCCCGACGAAGTTTGCGATCTGATCCAATTCGTAACGCATAATAACACCGGACTCACCAGATCCCCTGGGATCACTGACAAAATACCTGTCATCAGGCTTCAGTAGTTCGGGCAAAGCGGCTCCCACCATTCGGAAATGAATGATCATGGGAGCCAAATCAAATCGAACCTTCTTGGCAAATATAAATGGCGCGACCAAGAGAACGACCAAAGGCAACCATTTGACCCGCCGCCATTCCCATTTCTCAGATAGACGACGATGCCACAAGAGGGCAGCACCATAAGCCGAAAAGGCGACAATCATGGGGCCCAAATGCATGTTGTAGCGCCAGAAGGAAGCCACCCGCAGACCGTCATCCTTTCCAAAAACTGCTATATAAGTGAGTAAGAGAAACGCATTATAACCAAGAACCACCATGGCCACGATGGCCGCAAAGAAATCAAAAGGTGTGGCTGATCGAATAAATCCCCTTATCCCAAAACCAACGGCAATGATGACGAGCGCGAGGTAGTAGCCCTTCTTCGACAAAACCACCAACATTTTCATTAGGATTTCCGGGATAAGGTCAAAATGCCAATCATTGAAATAGCGAAGCGACAATTCCCGCGCAGCAAGTTCATTAGACACATGATAACGCCATACCAGGTAAACAAAGACGGCTGGTAAAATGACCCTTGGCAGTAATCTGAAAAACGCTTTTGTGGAAATTTGGCTGTCCCTGATCACCACGAACAAAGTTGCCAATAACACCAACACAACCAAGACCATGGTCGCTTGCTTAAGATTGATAAGCAGGGCCAAGATAGCCCCCATTTGCCAGGCATAATGCCTTGCTTCTAACTCTCGTTCATCTGCAAGAGCGCAGCAAATCAACCACCCCAAGATTACTCCAGCTCCAGTCGCAACCGCGGTCGATGTCTCAGCATAAGATGTCAGAACAATTTTTTGCGAGAAGGTGGGGTTTGCCAGGAGCACGGCGGCGCCACCGAGAGATACGAAATACCAATTCGACTTTTGGACAAGTTCTGGTTTCTCTATCGCCTGTGCGATCAACCGCAGGACTACCAACCCAAACATCAACAGCAGAAAGACATTTGTCAGAGCGCCCGCATTTTCAAGGAAGACGCCCGCAACTCGGCTAGCGAGATAGGTAACAAAGTTCCAACCAAAAGGGTAAGCAGCTAAACCAGCATTTGGATAAGGATTTCCCCCAGAGGGGAATGCGTCGGTTTCAAGCATATATCGAGGAATGATAATCCAATGCGAAAACTCATCCCATTGAGAGGCACGCATTGCCGTGATCAGCGCAAGGAGTGGAATAATCAGCATCAAAAGACGTAGAAATCCGGACGGCACAATCCCTCCGTCGCGACGCCAAACCCAAACGCCCGCGCCTGATGCCAAAACACCCGCCAACACGCTCATAAGAGAAAAAGGAATGGAGAAGAGAACGCCTGCTGAAGTAAATACCACTCCCAACCAGGCCCAACCTACCAGTGGGTCGAATGCACGGATCCGCCCAGCCCCGCCACACGCAGCACCTAGAGCTGTAAAGGCGATCCAGACAAAAGTGACACTCACAAAAGCAAGAACTTGGTTGGAATCTTGAATAAAATATTGCGCGTAGGTCATCATGAGTATCAACCTAGCTCCGTAGTGCGAAAAGAGACCAAAACTTACCGTCCTCAGGTTCAATTACAACGCCAAAATAATAATCGGACGAAGGCGTGAACGGCTTTAACTTGTGCCTTATCGTAGGGCAATCCCGTCAGCCAGGACCGTGGTCATTTGAGCCATATTCGGTCTAATTTCAGCGCCCGGTGCCAAATTCGACCCCGGACATATCCGGGGTGTTCTCAAGGATTTACTCTGATTGTCAGAGCATTGTGAACATGAAGCTAGTGGACTGGCTATTTCGGCGAATGAAAAGATCCAAATCTTCAAATGCAGGTTAGCCCCGAGGATCATCTTGTGATCTGACGCCCGCCGGAAGTTTCTTAATCAAGCTGTCGTCAATATAGAAATCATTGACAACAAGTTGGATAGGGCATTGGCCGTTATTGGTCATTGCCGCATGGTTACCAATGGTTCCAAGATTGTCCGAGAAAATACTGGGATTCACACCGGCGTCCTAATCAATGATGAAGATCTCTGGAGTGCCTATCCCAACCAACGGCGCGGCCAAGACGACGATGGCGACCCGATATTTGCGCAAACCCACTTGATGCGCGTGTCTATTCCGCCGGCTGGGGATCACTGATGGCGTCCAGCTCGGCGCCGGAGCGCGCCGGCAAAACCAATCCCGCAAGAACGATCAAACAGGCGGCGATGGCCAGCATCGTCATCACCATCTCGAACCCGCCACCGGACGCCAGGATGGTGCGCGCGACCAACAGCGCCAACCCCCCAACCACCAGGTTGAGGAGAAATTTCACCGACAACACCTTGGCCCGCCACTGGTCCGGCACATAACGCGACAAAACAGCGTCGGAGATAGGGATCTGGCCAAAGACGAAGGCCATGGCCAGAAGCGAGACGGCGAACAACGCGTAATCGATCTGGATGGCCATAAAACCGATGAAGATCGGCTGACCCAGCGCCACGGTGAGGAGGATCGGTTTCACTCGGCGTTTGTCGATGGCGCGCCCGACGATCATCTGGGCAAAGGCGGCAACCGCGTAGACGATGCCGGCCAAAAGTCCCGTGATGGCGATGTCCGTAGACACGCCCGGCAGACGCACCTCGAACATGCGCGGGATGATGAAGGTCATGGACCCGAAGACGAAGCCCCCGGCAATGGTCACCAGCGCCACAGACAACATGGCCCGCTGCCAGCCCGGCGCGAAGCCCACGTGGGCTTTTTCGCGTGCTGTGGCCTCCGGCGCGACGACCTGGCCCGAGCGAACGAAGGCCCAGTAGGCGATGCCTATGGCGACGGAAACGACGCCTGGAATGACGAACGCGAGGCGCCAATCGTAGGCGGCCAGGGTGAAACCTGTGATTAGGGGCGCGGCGGCCACGCCCATGTTACCCCAGACGCCATTGATTCCAAGCCGCCAACCAACCCGGCCGCCGCCCTCAATGACCATGGTGATGCCGACGGGGTGGTAAATCGCGGCGAATACGCCCAAGACCGCTAGACCCACTGCAATCTCCAACGGCGAGGTCGCGAAACTGGTGGCCACTGCCGCCAGGCCGATGCCGATAAAAAAAACGACGATCATACCGTTTCGGGACCATCGGTCAGCCATATGCGCGGCCAGCGGCGCGCAGGCGCCAAACAAGATTAGCGATGGTACGCCATAGGGGATCATTTCTGCATAGGCCCCGTCCGCCGCCAAACCAAAGGCCAGCCCGGCGCTGAGCGCCGCCTTAGCGAAGATCAACATGAATAAATGATCTGCGAAATGGCCAAAATTCAGGAACAGCATTCGCAGTTTCTGAGCGGTCATATCCTTTGGTCCCCCAACCGAAACGCCAATGAATTTTTCATAGCGCTGAAAGAGAGACAAGTCCAAACACGAAAAAGGGGCCGCGTTTGAAACGCGGCCCCTGATCTTTGCGGTTGGTGCGGTATGGTTTAGAAGCCCATTCCACCCATGCCGCCCATGTCCGGCGCCGCCGGCATGGGATCTTTCTTCTCCGGCTTTTCGGCGACCATGGCTTCTGTCGTAATCAATAGGCCGGCTACGGAGGCGGCGTCCTGAAGAGCCGTACGAACGACTTTCGTCGGATCAATGATGCCTGCCTTGAACATGTCCGCGTATTTGCCGTTCTGGGCATCGAAACCGTAGCCCTTGTCTTTCTGCTCGTCCATCTTACCGGCAACAACGGCGCCGTCGTGGCCCGCGTTTTCGACAATTTGACGCAGCGGAGACTGCAGGGCACGGCGAACGATGTCGATACCGACTTTTTGGTCGTCGTTACCGGCTTCGGTCTTGGATAACACCCTAGCGCCATAGAGAAGGGACGCGCCGCCACCAGCGACCACGCCTTCTTCCACCGCGGCTCGGGTGGCGTGCAGGGCGTCATCAACTCGGTCTTTGCGCTCTTTCACTTCCACTTCCGTGGCGCCGCCGACGCGGATCACAGCAACACCGCCGGCAAGCTTTGCCAGACGCTCTTGCAGCTTCTCGCGATCGTAGTCGGAGGTGGTTTCCTCGATCTGCGCACGGATCTGACCGCAGCGACCTTGGATGTCCTTCTTCTTGCCGGCACCTTCGACGATGGTGGTTTCTTCCTTCGTGATGTTGATGCGCTTGGCGGTGCCGAGCATATCCATAGCCACGTTCTCGAGCTTGATGCCGAGATCTTCGGAAATCACCTGGCCGTTGGTCAGGATGGCGATGTCTTCCAGCATGGCCTTGCGGCGGTCACCGAAGCCCGGTGCTTTAACAGCGGCGACTTTCATTCCGCCACGCAGCTTGTTGACCACGAGAGTGGCCAGCGCTTCACCTTCGATATCTTCAGCGATGATCAGCAGAGGACGGCCCGACTGGACGATCTGCTCAAGGATCGGCAGCATCGGCTGAAGGCCCGAGAGCTTCTTTTCGTGAATGAGCACGAAAGGGTTTTCCAAATCGCAGGTCATCTTGTCAGCGTTGGTGATGAAGTACGGCGAGGTGTAACCCCGATCGAACTGCATGCCCTCAACGACGTCGAGTTCCGTGTCCAGACCCTTAGCTTCCTCAACCGTGATCACACCTTCGTTGCCGACGCGCTCCATGGCTTTAGCAATCATGTCGCCAACTTCGGCATCGCCGTTAGCTGAGATTGTGCCAACTTGAGAAATCTCACCGGACGTGCTGACCCTCTTTGAGCTCTTTTCGATGGAAGAAACCACATCGGTAACGGCAAGATCAATCCCGCGCTTCAAATCCATCGGGTTCATGCCGGCGGCGACGGCCTTAGCGCCCTCACGGACGATGGACTGGGCCAGCACGGTGGCGGTGGTAGTACCGTCACCGGCTTCGTCGGCGGTTCGGGAGGCGACCTCCTTAACCATTTGCGCGCCCATATTCTCGAACTTGTCGGTAAGCTCGATTTCCTTGGCGACGGTGACACCGTCCTTAGTGATGCGCGGCGCGCCGAACGCTTTGTCCAGTACGACGTTGCGGCCTTTGGGGCCGAGCGTGACTTTCACAGCATCGGCAAGCGTGTCGACGCCCGTCAGCATGCGCGAACGGGCATCCGTCGAAAATTTGACTTCCTTAGCAGCCATTGTTCTTAAACTCCGTTACTCGATTACTCGATGATTCCGAGGATGTCGGATTCCTTCATGATCAACAGATCCTTTCCGTTGACCTTGACTTCCGTACCCGACCATTTGCCAAACAGGATTCGATCACCCTTCTTGACGTCCAACGGTGTCACTTTACCGGCATCGTCCTTGGCGCCAGATCCGGCGGCGGTGACTTTGCCTTCCATGGGCTTTTCCTGTGCGGTATCTGGCAAAATGATGCCACCCGCGGTTTTTTCTTCCTGCTCCACGCGCTCAACAAGAACGCGGTCGTGCAGCGGACGAAATTTCATCGTCTCTCCTCCTTAAAAACGTAAATAAAGTTCAGTTCGTTGTCAGGGGTTGTTAGCACTCCCCCCAGTTGAGTGCCAGGGATTTAGGGTGATCGCGCTCGCGTGTCAAGCGCAGGGGCGCAATTTATTTAAATTTTATCGCCGTTCGGCAATGCCGGGGTGATCAATTAACGCCTGAGCCGGCCAAAATGCCACGATCATCCGCCGATAGGTATGCGTAGATAGGGGTTTTGCCTGGGTCGGCAGGACCCGGTGATAAGCCACAACGACCCCGTTGGGGTGCGCCGCTAGGAACCGTTCTTCATCATCATTGAGCTGCCCAATAACCGTCACGGGATCGCGTAAGCGGCCTAGATAATGGTATTGACCGTGATACTTGCTGAAGTTCGCGACCGGCGTACCGGCCGCTTGATACGCATGGATTTCCCGGGCGACCGGGGTCAAATCGTAACGCTTGTCGAAAACCGGTTGCGCGGCCAGGTAGATGGCGGTCACGGTCAGGGCGCTGGCCAGACTGATTCCGCCCACCCCGGCGCGGACCCAGATGATATAGGCGCCCGCCGCGACTAGAACCAATCCCCAGAGCGTATGGGCTTCGGCCACCGTTTCCGCGACGCGCCCGCTGAGCGGGATGTGGGGGACAACCATCAAAGCCAATCCTCCAAGAACGAAAAACCCGCCCGGCAGCCAACTGTCGAAACGACGGCCTTGATCCGCGCCGCTGCCAATGGCGAAACTGGCCAGCAGGGCCAGGGCCGGAAACTCGGGAAGCAGATAATGCAGCTGTTTGCCGCTGACCGATGAGAACACGAAAAACGCGGCGCCAAACCAAATGAGGCAAAGGCGCTGCCCTCCATCCATATGATCGGTCCACAGTGTCCGGGCCCGCCGCCACAAGGGTGGCCATATCAACCACGGCAGCACCAAACCGGGCAGCATCGCCGCATACCACCAGTACGGCCGCGCATGCGCGAACGAGTTCACTATCCGACCCGCCGACTGCCCCCAGAAGATCGCGTCCCGATACGCCTCGCCGCCGGCGATCCCAGCCGGCACCGCCCAGGTCAGTCCCACGGCCGCAGCGCAGACCACGGACAGGATAACGCCGCCGTACCACTTGGGCCAGGCCCATGTCACCGACGTATCCCGATCCAACAGATGGGGGATCCACAACAGCGCCGTCAGGGCTACCGGCAGGTAATGCAACAAGATCGCCGGGCCCTTCGCCAGCACGCCGATACCGATCATCACGCCGGCCAGTACGAATCCCCTCATCCGGCCGGTGCGTGCCGCAGTCACCAGGGCGATCAGTGCCGCTACGGCAAAGAACGCGAGCATCATGTCGAACATGGTGAGCGTCGTGAAAACGGTCCAGAACAGAGCACTAAACATTAAAAGCGGTGCCGCCCCCGCCACGTCCGCCCTGCCCGGCCACAGGACAGCGGCCAGACGTCCCGTCAGGATCATCGTGCCCAGCCCAAACAGGGGCGCCACAAGGCGCGGCCACCATTCGTTGACCCCAAACAGTTGCCAACCCGCCGTCATCAGCCAAAACAAAAGCGGCGGTTTGTGGCTATAGGGCTCCCCATTCAAATAGGGCACCAGGTAGTGGTTCTCCAACCACATGTCCCAGGCAACGGCGAGATAACGGGTCTCATCCACGGGCAGGGGTGGGCGCACGATCAGAGCGACGGCGACAACCAGGCCCCACAAGAGCACATAGACATGAACGGGGCGAGAGGTCGCAGCCATGAAGCGAATGGGTCTCCCGATACGCGATAGTGTCTAACGCGGTTCCACGGAGGCTTCGGCAGCGCCGTTGTCCGGTTCCGGATCAATCCCGACGCCCAGGCGCTTGTCGTACCGGTATTTCCTGTAGAGATGCACGCCCAGCAACCCCGAAGCGATGAATAGGATGACACTGAGACCGATGCCGTAACCCGTGTCAAGGTGGACCCCAGAGCCGACTAGGGCGAAGATCACCATCTGCGGGATATAACCGACGGCCGACGCGGCCACGAAGACGACCCCGGACACACCACTCACGCCGGCGGCTAAATTGGTCAGAAAGTTGCTCCCCATCGGCAGGAACCGGATCAACAGGGTCATGACGAAGGGGTTTTCGCTAAGGAACGCATCAACGCGGCGGATGCGGTCGGAAAACTTGCTGGCGATGGTCTTGCGCGCGAAAAACCGGGCGTAGCAGAACGTCATGGCGCACCCAATGGCCGCCGCCAACACTGACAAACCGGCCCCGTAGGCAAGACCAAACGCATAGCCGCCCATGAACGCCACCGCCTGGCGGGAAAACCCAACCGCGGTCAACAGGGCGCCGGCAGCGACGTAGAGAAACTCACCCCTGAGGCCCTGGCCCTTGACCATCTCATCGATGGCATTCTTCTCGAAAAAATCCCCCAGGGGTGACGATTTCAGCAGAAGCCCAACCGCTGCCAGTAAGGCCAGTATCATCAGTCCCCTTCTCAGCACCCGCCAATTCATCTCGAAGTGGGCTCCAGGGTATCGGCGTCGGCGCGGATGGGTCGGCGCGCCAGCCACATTACGCCGAAGAGATCTATGATACCCACCCACAACCGGTTCCACACCCCGTATTTCGAGGCGCCGCGCTCCCGCGGACGATGGTTGACGTGTACACATTCGATACGCCCACCGCCCCGCAGCATAAGCGCCGGCAAAAACCGGTGCATGTGGTTGAACCGGGGCATCGCCATGAAGGCCTCACGGGGAAAGATCTTCAAACCACAACCCGTGTCCAGCGTGTCATCCTTCAGCATCACACCGCGAATGCCATTAGCGATTCGCGACGACAAACGCCGGAGCCAGGTGTCCTTCCGCATCGTGCGGTGGCCAGCAATCATGAACGCCTTGTCGCCTAAGGCGCTAACCTCCCGATATCGAGTGAGAAGTGCGGGGATATCGGCGGGATCGTTCTGTCCGTCACCGTCCAGAGTGGCGATCAGGTCGGCGCGTGCGGCCTCGACGCCGGTGGCGATGGCGGCGCTTTGGCCCCGGCATTCTCGGTGCCGGATGGCGCGAAGTTCGGGCCGCGCGGCCATTAGATCAGCCAGCAAAGCCGGCGTCGCATCCGTGCTGCCGTCATCCACGTACACAATTTCGAACCCTACGTTCGTACCGTTCAGGCTGGTGCAAATCTCGTCGATCAGGGGGGCGAGGTTCTCCGCCTCGTCCTTGACCGGAACGACGACCGACAATTCGGGAGCTGTGGTCTCGGAAACCGTCATAGGGAACCCGTTGAAATCCAACCAAAATCGATTGCGCGCCCGCTTTTACACCGCCCCATCCGGAGCGGCAACGGCTCAGTTCACTGTAACGCGCGTCGCGGTCAAACGGAACCGGCGGCGACCAATCCCGCGCCACCCAAAGGCGATCAAGGCACCGCCGGTCCCGATTTTCCAGCATCATCCCCAGGAGCGGGATGGCGTAACGCGGAGCAAACCACGGATCGGCGCCAGGCCGGCACCGCGTCATGGCATTTCGTGATCGGCCGTCTAAAATGACATCTTCAAAATTCGGATCAAGATCAGCGATGGTGTGGAAAAACACGCTTTTGCTGGCCTCGGATGCGCCCGCCACGGCGTTGCCAGCATTGAGCGTGAATGTCAGTGGCTCAGGCTCCGATAGCTTAATCCAGTGACGTCGAGCATTCGGGTCGCGCCCTCTGTCCCGCACTGGCCGGGTGTCGCATCACCGGCAAGCCATGCCAACAAAACGAAGCGGCCGGGTCTGGAAGGCTGTTACGAAAGTGCTATGTTCGAGGCTCACACGACTTAGGAGCACCGCCATGTCCCAGGCTGACCTTCTGGATTTGCATCGCGAAACGGTTCACCCCGACTGGGTCGACTACAATGGCCATATGAACGTTGCCTATTATGTCTTGGTGTTCGACCATGCGACAGACACGTTTCTCGATGAGATCGGCCTGGATACAGCGCATCGGGAAGCGACGGGAAATTCTGTATTTGTGGCTGAAGCTCATGTCACCTATGAAAAAGAAGTCATGGATGGGGACAAACTCCGGATCACGACCCAAGTGCTCGATGTGGACGCTAAACGCATGCATATCTTACACCGGATGCACGCCAATGGTAGCGACGAGGTCGTCGCCACCAACGAACTGATGATCTTAGGGGTCAATCTAGCGTCGCGTCGCGTCGCTCCCATGGCCGATCTAGTAGCCGCCAACCTCAGCGCCATGCAGAACGCCCACGCGGCGCTGCCCCATCCGTATCAAGCAGGCCGCGCCATCGGCATCCGTCGGGGCTAAGCAGGCTGATCAACAAGCCCATTTGCGGCGGCATGCCGGACCCTGTCATCCTCTTGGACGGTGCCCGCAACGCGATCTGCCCCAACCGGGCAGGCCTGTGTCCTGCTGGACTGTCGACCCGAAGGCGGCGAATAGAACCAGTTGGCTAAGGTGTCCCGCAACATCATCGAAAACGCCACCACCTACGGGCACGAGGAGACGCCAGTGGAGATCATCATCAAGACCGTGGAGCGCGGCTTCCAGCCACGGGGCGCCTGGGCGTCCTGGTCAAGGTCCATGATCAGGGTACGAGTACCCCAATAGCACTGGCCTGGGCCTGGTCATCGTGAAGCATATCGTCAATCGCCAGCGCGGTCGGTTGCGGATCGAGAGCGAACTGGATCAAGGCAGCACGTCCAGCGTCTATCTGCCCTCCGAGTACGCATGAAAATTGCTTTACCCGGCGCGGTCGGACTAGGCAGTATGCGCGGGAAAGCCGGAGTTTTCTTTGATTCCCGACCTACCCCCCTATACGTTCGCCCTGTTCGCCGCCTTCATGTTTGCCGTGGGCAGCCAGTTGCAGGCCATCGGCCTGACGTCCATTGATTCGCGCAACGGCACAGCTATCGGGATTGCGACCTCAGCTATCTGTTTCTGGCTGGCCGCGCCTTGGTTCCTGAACCCGGACTATTTCTTGAATGCGGGAATCTTGTTGTTCATTGGCATCGGCCTGATCCGGCCAGCGTTGTCGGCCAATTTGGGTGCCGCGGGAATCAGCTATCTGGGACCGACGCTGTCGGGCACGCTCAGCAGTACCGCGCCGTTCTTCGGGGTGGCCTTGGGCGTCCTGTGGCTAGGCGAGCAGCTAACCTGGGCCATCGCCTTCGGCACTGTGGGCATCGTTGCCGCGGTGATCATACTGTCCCAGTCGATGGCTCAGATCGCCGGTGGCTGGCCTGTCTGGGCCCTGGCCCTGCCCATTGGGGCAGCGGCGATCCGGTCGCTAGCCCACGCAGTCAACAAGGTCGGCATGAAAGCAATCCCCGACCCCTACTTCGCCACCCTAATCGGATTCACCACATCGGCCCTGGTCACCATTGCAGTGCAGTCCGCGCGTGGCGAGTTGGGTAAAGGGCTGACCCTTTGGGGGCCAGGTCCCACATGGTTCATGGTCGGCGCCATCATGTTCGCGGGTGCGGTTCTATCGCTGAACCATGCGCTGATGATCGGTCAGATCGTGACTGTTTCTCCGATCATCGCGGCGACCCCGGTGTTCACCTTGCTCTTGAGTATCCTTGTTTTCCGGCGAGAGAAGATCACCGCCCGAACCCTCATCGCATTAGCCCTAGTGACGCCATCGGTGATCGCAGTTGTGGTGTGGGGATAATCGACGGCGATGCCATATTGACCGATCCGAGCGTCCAGTTATGATGCCGGCCTTATACTGGGCTATGCGGGTGTGGCGGAATTGGTAGACGCGCTGGATTCAAAATCCAGTTCTGGCAACAGAGTGTCGGTTCGAGTCCGACCACCCGTACCACTTCTCAGGCAACACTAAGGCTAACACTTTGGAACTCTTATGTTTTACATAAGGTCTGGGCTGAGGTGTAGCACAAATGGAAGAACATTTAAGCTCGTATTTGTACTCTCGAAACGGTGTGTACTATTTCTGCCGGAGAATACCTGAAGATTTAAAGTGTAATTATAAACAAAATAAAATTGCTTTATCTCTACGAACAAGAAACGCGAAAGCTGCAAGGATAAAGGCAGCGTCTCTAGCATCACAACTTGATGAAGATTGGTTGACTTTAAGATGGCGAAGTAACGGTACGCCATTGCGGAGGTTCT
>CAZNWX010000012.1:0-18400 GCA_964576415.1 uncultured Magnetovibrio sp.
CCTTCGATTTATCGCTTTTTACAAGTCTGGTGAGGACGATAGTCGCCTTGCTGGGGCCGGGGCGCTCACCGACGGTCTTAAAAATTTCGCCATTATATCCGTCAAAAAGGGTTGCCAACGTCGCGACACTCATGCGTCGGAAGGCGGCAACCACAGCCGCCTTTTCGTTGGGTTGTGCTGTTGACCAATGGTGGCCCGTCGCAATTTGCGTCATCAAGGGTAGATGAAAGGTATCGGAAACCGAATGTACTAATCTGTCGTAGCGTTGCCGAACAGAGGATTCCGATGCCGATTGCATGGCCTGTATCAATGATGCTTGGAATCGTTCCACAACGGTGGACGCCGATTCCGCCTGTACCGGGTGACTAACGGCTATAAACACCGAGATTATGAAGAGAAAAGTGAAATCCCGAAACAGACGAATATTCATAGAATGAAACCTCCAGCGATCTAATCGGGGACATATAAACCACTGATAAAGTTTAAAAATGGTGAAATTTCTATACGTAGACGAGCAATCGCAAAAATGCCACAGAGTAAAAATACCACAGATATGGTGTTTCTGCATTTCGGAGGTTGCTCCGTTGCAAAACATCGCCTAAAAACGACCTATGGGCTTAGGGTGCCGCTGCTAGTTGATCGGTTAGTAGACAGATCGGTGGCGGGCCCTTATAGAGGACGCGCGAACTGAATAGCATCGGAACCACAATGACGCTGCGATTTATGAAATCCTTCCTCGCCTTGTTTATTGTTTGTGCCTATGCGGTCACGGGCGCGCCTGTCTATGCGGAAGCTTCAGCAGCCGATAACGGATCGAACATCCTTGCGGTATCAACGGATGAGGACGGTGTCAACGATCCGCTGGAGCGTGTGAACCGAGCTATCTTTGGGTTCAACGAAGTTGTACATGAGAGCCTGCTCGGCCCGGTTGCTGATGCTTACAATCGCTACGTTCCGCAGACTGTGCGAACCGGGGTCAGTAATTTCCTGACGAATCTCTCGAGCCCTATCTCCATTGCCAATAATCTTTTGCAAGGGGATTTGGTGGCTGCTTCCGACCTGTTTGTGCGCTTGATCGTGAATTCGACGGTCGGCATTGGCGGTATTGCTGATATCGTGGGCGGTGAACCGCGGAGCGAGGATTTCGGGCAGACCTTGGGCGTCTGGGGGATGGGTGAAGGGTTTTACCTTGTCTTGCCTATTTTCGGCCCTTCCAATCCGCGTGACTTGGTAGGTAAGTTTATCGTTGATCCTTATTTTGATCCCTTTGCACATTGGGTCGGTAATACGGGTCGCGACAACGTTTCTTATGCGAAGCGGGGCATGGGCGGAATTGATGAGTTCGCCGGCGTAGTTGACGAATTGCGTCAAATTCGTAAGACGTCGGTCGACTACTATGCGGCCATTCGCAGCCTATATCGCCAGAAGCGTAAATCTGAGATTTCAAATGGTGAAGGGTTGGACTTGCCGCCAATTCCTAATCTTGGGTACGACTTGGCACCGGAAGAATTCAATCAGCCGTTGGCTGGCGCCACGGACCGCTCCCAGTAACCTTTTTAAAAGCCAATAGGTACTTGCTAACGCCATGATCAGTCCGAGGGTCACTGATGTTATTTGGTGGATTTGGAACAAAACGTGAATAATATTGACATGTTAAAGTCATGTAATTATAATTCTGATTGTTCGATGCTGGGTGAACCAGGTCGAAAAAGAAACGTTGGCTTGACCATAGCCGCAAGGTGCCGTGCACCGGAGGTGGTAAGTCGCTGTTATAATTGCTTCGTTAGGAGGATTTTAATATGAAGATTCTGGTTGTTCCTTTTTTGGTTGTTGACGAGACGAATGCGGATCGCTGATCCGACGTACCACTTGTCTCGTAGCAAATAACAACGCCTC
The DNA here is from genome assembly GCA_964576415.1 of uncultured Magnetovibrio sp. Taxonomy (GTDB): domain Bacteria; phylum Pseudomonadota; class Alphaproteobacteria; order Rhodospirillales; family Casp-alpha2; genus UBA3470. The sequence continues at coordinate 1,897 of CAZNWX010000012.1, forward strand.
GCTCCGCCATATTTTGATCTTATGCCCGCGGTTGATCCGCGGTCTGCAACTGGCACGAGGGAAAAGGAGAAAATCATGTCGACTAATGCTTTGCCGACCCTGCCGTCTGAAGGCAGCCTGTCTCAGTATTTCCGTGAAGTATGGGCCTTTCCCATGTTGGACGCGGATACGGAACAGTCCCTTGCTCTTAAACTCCGTGACCAAGGTGATGTTGATGCCGCGCATCAACTGGTCACCTCGTATCTTCGTCTCGTATGCAAAATTGCGATGGGGTACCGGGGTTACGGTTTGCCCGTCGCCGATCTGATTTCCGAAGGGAATATAGGGTTGATGAAGGCGGTGAAGAAATTTGACCCTGACCGCGGTTTCCGGTTGTCCACCTACGCCATGTGGTGGATCAAGGCTGCGATTACGGAGTATGTTCTGAAGTCCTGGTCCCTGGTGAAGTTGGGGACGGTGGCATCCCAGAAAAAACTTTTCTTCCGGCTTCGGGGCCTTAAGGCGCGCCTTGGTATCACGGATAACGGAGATTTGTCTCCGGACGAGTTGGCCCTGCTGTCGGACGCGACGGGTGCACGAGCCGAGGACGTGGTGCGAATTAACCGCCGTATTAGTGCTCGAGATATGTCGCTGAACGCGCCAATTTCGGATGGTGAAGATTCCATGGAGTACCAGGACATGCTGGTTGACGACGGGCCGTCGCCGGAGACAGCCCTGGCCAATATGGAAAACGGTCGGTTCCGCCGTGAACTGTTCCAGAATGCGGTGGAAGGATTGAACGAGCGTGAGCGTCATATCTTTTTGGAACGCAAGCTGAATGCAGATCCTGCGACCCTGGAGGAGTTGGGCCAGTCGTATGGATTGAGCCGGGAACGGATCCGACAGATTGAGGCGAAAGCCATGGCGCATGTGGAGGCTTTTGTCCGCAAGGCGGCACTTGAAGATGATGCCGTCCGTGCTGCGGCGTTTGCCGGCTAAACAAAACGATCTCACCGGTCGCGCGAGCGCCCACACATGGTCATGTATGGGCGCTCTGCTTTTCGGAAGGTCGCTGATCCCATGTTGGATGCCGATGTTCCTTGCCCGCAGAGAGCGGTAAGGTCGGGGAACGCATGAGAAATTTTGTAAACAGATCAAGCATGATTGTGTTGGCGACCGACTTTGGATTGCACGGGCCCTACACCGGGCAGATGAGAGCCGCAATCATGGCCCAAGCACCGACCGTCCCGGTAATAGACCTATTTGCCGACCTGCCCGCCGGCAACTCGCGAGCGTCCGCATATCTTCTCGCGGCCTACACATCACATTTGCCGACCGCATGTGTGCTCATCTGTGTGGTCGACCCGGGTGTAGGATCGGCGCGCCGCGGTTTGGTTCTACAGTTGGATGGTCGTTGGTACGTGGGTCCAGACAATGGCCTTTTCGAGATGGTTATTCGTCGCGGCCAGGCGTCGGCTGAGGTGCATGAAATTACCTGGCGCCCAGCCTATCTTTCCGAGAGTTTTCATGGGCGGGATATTTTCGCCCCCATCGCGGCACGTATCGCGCTCGGCGAAAACCCAAAAGATAATCCAGATTTTCGCCAGGTCGATCTCAAGAGTGTCCAACGCGCCGATTGGCCTGATGATTTACAGGAGATCGTTTACCTTGATCACTATGGAAATGCTATCACCGGCCTGCGGGCGAATTGTTTGTCCCGTGACGCGGAGCTTCAAATCGATAGCTGTCGAGCCCCGCGAGCTATTACATTTTCAAGTGTTTCGCCGGGGGAAGTCTTCTGCTATGAAAATTCTAATGGTTTAATGGAGATTGCCATCAATCAGGGGAATGCGGGCGCTAAGCTTGGCATTCGCGTTGGAGACACAGTAACGCCAGTGCTGAAGGGGTGAGGTTAGCCAACTCTCGCGTTAACCGCATGTTACGGAAGGCGGCGTTGTATGGAATGAGATTGCACATAACGACGAACCCGGAACTGAGACACGGGGGACAAAACGCGTTGGTAGTGTGCTCAATAACTCGGGTTAAAGTGCGGGTATTATGACTCTAAGAATAAAATTCTGGGGGGTTCGGGGAAGTATCGCATGTGCGTCGCTGGATCACATGAAATACGGCGGCAATACCAGCTGCATTGAGGTGCAGGCGGGAGACCACACGTTCGTCATGGATGCGGGCACGGGCATTCGAAACTTTTCGAAAGTGATCCTGGAGCGCGATATCCGCCACACCCATCTCTTGTTGACCCATACCCATTGGGATCACATCAACGGGTTCCCGTTCTTTATCCCCGCCTATGATCCGAAACGTTCGATTGCCATCAAGGCTGGGCACCTGAAGAACCAAGGTGGCGTGCAGAACGTCCTGTCCACCCAGATGCACAACCCCATGTTTCCGGTGCCGTTGGAGGCCATGCAGGCGAACCTAACCTTCGAAGATTTTGATGCCGGTGAGGACTTGGATATATGGGGCGACCTAACGGTCCGTACGGCGCCGCTTAACCACCCCAACGGTGCCACAGCTTACCGCGTAGACTATGACGGCAATTCAGTCGTTTACGTTACCGATACAGAGCACGTCCCGGGTAAACCAGACCAGAATATTCTCGCACTGATCGAAGGTGCCGATCTGGTGATATATGATAGTACGTACACTGAGGATGAATTTCCCGAAAAAGTCGGATGGGGGCATTCCACTTGGAACGAGGGAATGCGGCTATGTAATATGGCGAATGTTGGTCAACTCGCTATATTCCATCACGATCCAGATCATACCGATGACTTTATGGACAAAGTGGCAGAAGAGTCGAGGTTGGTGATGGAAAATTCCTTTGTATGCATCGAAGGTGAGGAAGTGGTTCTTGATTAGGACGTTGGTGAATCTTACCTTCATGGCGAATGACGTCTTAATCTGCCAGTAGATGTCGATAAGCTGATGCACTCAGTATGGTGTTAATAGCTAGCGGCACTGTTTTTTCTATGTTTGCTTTTCTGGATTCTAACTTGACCCCCCTCCTGATGGGCGGTGTACAATTCAGTGCCTAAGATTTTCTTTTCTGATATTATGAAGATCTATAGGGAAAGATTATTTTATTACAAGGTTTGGAAATGCGAGAATTTGGAAGTCATCCGATTTCACGGATAAATTAGAGTCTCTAGGGGGAAAAATGCGTTTTTTGCGGGCGATGTTTTCAATCGATCGTTTGATCGGCTATTCAATGCTAGCGATTTTCGTCGCCTTGAAGTGGACCAATCCATATCCAGTTGATTTTCTTAAGTTAAAAGTCTTCGATTATTATCATCAGTTGAAACCTCGCCCCATTCCTGAGCTTAAAGATAAGCCCGTAATGATTATCGACATTGATGAGGCGTCACTTACAAAAATTGGCCAATGGCCGTGGCCTAGAACAAAAGTTGCCGAGCTAATCGAGAAAACTCGAAATTATGGGGCTTCGTTGATTGCTTTCGATATGGTGTTCGCTGAGGAAGATAGGCTAAATCCTCAGAATATAGCTGGATCATTATATGGAATAGATGAAGATACGCGTTCAAAAATTATGGCGCTGCGAAGTAATGATAGCGTTCTCTCTGGTGAAATAAATAAATTTCCAGTTGTTTTAGGGCAAGCTGGTAGAAACCAACAAGTAATGGGTCAGAAAAGTACTAAGCCTCTAAAAAAGCGGGTAATGGAGCAGAGGAAGAGAGGTGCTTTGGACGCAAGAACTTTCTTGCCAAGATTCCCGTATATGACAAAAAATATTCCCGCCCTTGAGAAAGGCAAGATATTCAAAAAATACGGTGGTGTTGGGCTTTTTAACGTTATACCCGACCGGGATGGTATGATCCGGAAGGTACCCGCATTCTTTGTTCATGATTTTTGTGATGAAATGGGCATAACGGAGAGGAAGAAAAAGAAAAAGTGCCAGATCATCTATCCGGGTATGGGCCCTGAGATGCTGAGAGTGAACACCTACCTCACGAGTAAAAAACGCAAGCCACGATCATCTATGATTGTAACGACGGATATGGCTGGGGTTAAAGAAGTAAGAGTTGATAAGAAACTAAAGATTAGAACTGATAAAAATGGCCTGATCTGGCCCTATTTTTCAGAAATGGATTCAGCAAAATATATCCCCGCGATCGATATTCTGGAAGGAACAGCATCCCCGGATCTTCTAAAAGGAAAAATGACAATTGTTGGGACTTCTGCTGTTGGCCTGAAGGATATTAAAGCTGTTCCTACCGAACCTCTAATGCCCGGAGTTGAGGTGCATGCACAAGTAGTTGAGAACGCTGTACAAGGAAGTTACCTTGAGCGCCCCGGCTATTTCGATGTTGCAGAGGTCATGTTTATCTTCCTTATCGGTCTCATATTAGTGATTTTGATCCCTTGGATTGGTGCAAAATGGACGGCCATTGTTTTCATCAGTGCGGTTGTATTCGCTGGTGGTTATTCGTGGCATTTATTTTCTAATGAACGCATCCTCCTCGATGCGAGTGCTGCAATATTAACGTTAACTTCAATCTATATGGTTCTTACCTATACGAGTTATGCAAGAGAAGAGGCACAGAAAAAACAAACACGTGCAGCGTTTTCGAAGTATCTATCTCCAGATATGGTGTCTCGTGTGGCCGAGAATCCAGATGAGTTAGTGTTAGGCGGTGAAGAGCGTGACCTGACCCTTTTATTCTGTGATGTTAGGGGTTTCACTCCGATTTCCGAATTATTCGACCCGCAGGGTTTAACAGCTTTAATCAACAAATTATTGACCCCCTTAACAAACCAAATTATGGCTCGTGAAGGTACAGTGGATAAATATATGGGCGATTGTATCATGGCCTTTTGGAATGCGCCTCTTGATGATCCAAACCATGAAAAGAATGCATGTTTATCCGCTCTCGCAATGTTGGCAGAGATGGATCCTTTAAATGAGAGGTTGGAACAGGAAGCTGAAGAAGAGGGACGTCCGCACTTACCATTGAAGGTGGGCTTAGGGCTTAACTCGGGGCCATGTGTGGTTGGTAATATGGGCTCAGATCAGAGGTTCGACTACTCTGTTCTGGGGGATACAGTCAATTTGGCCGCACGTTTAGAGGGGCAAAGCAAGGGCTATGGCGTTAGGATTGTCCTTGGGCCGAATACAGCGGAGAAAGTAACTGAATTAGCAATATTAGAGCTAGATTTGATTAAAGTGAAGGGTAAGACAGAGGCGGTTCAGATATTTGCTTTGTTTGGAGACGAAGAAATGGTCCAAACAGATTTTTTTCAAGACTTAAAGGCTAAACACGATAATTTATTGGTACTCTATAAAGCCCAGAAATGGGACGAAGGGCTTGCCGCCGCCAAAGACTGTCGAGCATTTGCACAGGATGCACCATTTGAGATCGACGGGTTTTATGAGCTCTACGAGACGAGATGTATCGAATTTAAAGCGGAGCCGCCCGTGCCAGAAGGTGAAGAATGGGACGGGGTCTTCGTTGCAACGACGAAGTGATAAAAACGCCTTCCAATGTAATATTGCTGATGATTAATCCAACAAGGCGAAGCCGTCTTAACTAGCGTTTACGGTGACGTTTAGAACACTAAACCACGCTTAACTAAGAAAAAAATATGATGCTGCACTGAGAGTGCTAACCCTCTTTCCTTCTCGACCGTCTTGCGTAATCTCACCGTTAGACGGACGCAGATAATCTTACAAAGAACATAAGCATCGGTTAGCTTTAATGGATTACTCCTGAGGGTGTAGGTTCATATACAGATTGTCGATGAAAATTGGGGTTTTCCGGCTTCCCCCTCACACACCCATTTCCACAACCACACGAGTTTTATCATTCTCATATAAAATCATGGGATTATCAGGAGGACCTATTGAGATGTAAATAACGTCCCAGGTAAACGTCTGAGTTTGACGCAATGTGGCTCTAGAGGAGCGCATTCTCTCTCAAATTAAGTAGATTATTGCTTTCCCTGCTCCGAAACATGGATGAACTTGGTTGTATCTTCGGAATCCGGGTTGAATTATCTCCCGAAAAACCAAATAATATCTGAACTTTAGGCGAAGTATCGAAGGTTATAATGTCACAGGTGAGTAGCATCGGCCAGATCCTTGGAAACTTCCAGTCCCTTAACGCGGATGAAAGTCTCCATGATGCCCAGATGGAAATAAGACATCTGAAAGACACCCTGTTCGTGCTGCGTGGAGAACTCGAGGATCAAGAGTTCAATCGTAACGCGGCGGTTCAACAAGCTATTCAACAGTCAGCGGATGATATCCAACAACTCCAGGGCACAGCGACGAGCTTGCGAGATGAGCTGGAAAGCCTGCGGTTTGAGAAGGATTCTGCGGTCCAGCAGGCTGTTCAGCGCTCTGCTGATGAGATCCTGCAACTTAAAAACACCGCGACGAGCTTGCGGGATGAGCTGGAAAGTCTAAGGTTTGAGAAGGATGCTGCGGTCCAGCAGGCTGTTCAGCGCTCTGCTGATGAGATCGAACAGCTCAAAATGACCTCATCGGAGTTACGAGCTGCCCTGGAGAGTCAAAAGTTTGAATACGAAGCAAAATTACAAAAACAGAAGCTAGAAACTTCTGATGAACATCAACACCTGAAAGATACTATCGGAAAGCTCCGGGAAGAACTGGAAACGAAAAATGGCTAAAGATGCGATGAAGAACTCAAATTCTGGTCAATCAGGTAAAAATACTGCTGTGCCTGCCAAGTCACTCACCTCTTCGGATTTGGAAAATCAATTGCAGCGAACAACTTCAAAACTACAACAGACAGAAATGCTGTTGTCAGTGACACGTAAGATTGCGGGTTTGAAAAATTTAAGTGAAATTCTTTGGACATTGATAGCAATGACCACGGAAGAATTAGGAGCCGATAGGGGCAGCCTTTTCCTTAACGACCCACTCACCGGAGAGCTATACTCACGTGTGGCGCAAGGGGACCTAACTAGAGAGATTAGAATCCTTAATACAACAGGTATTGCGGGGTCGATTTTTCAATCTGGAGAGGGAGAAATTATTCATAATGCTTATGAAGACGAGAGATTTAATTCAAAAATTGATGAACAAACAGGATATGTAACAAAGAACATTGTATGTGCTCCAGTTCGCACTGTGCGAAATGATGTAATCGGCGTCATTCAAATATTAAATAAAAAACGTGGTCGGTTTACAAAAGAAGACCTGGATATTGTGGAGGCAATTACCGCCCAAGCAGCCGTCTCTTTGCAAAATGCGCAAGGAATGGAAGAAATGGTTAAGTCGCGTGAAAAAGAGATGCAATTTCTTGATATTGTATCAGACGTGACGGCCGAGATTGACTTAGGTTCACTGCTACAGCGCGTTATGGTGGAGTCGACGCGAATGCTCAATGCGGATCGGTCAACCCTGTTCCTCAATGACCCTAAAACTGATGAGCTTTTTTCCCGTGTGGCAATGGGGGATGGAATTGGTGAAATACGCTTGCCGAACACTGCTGGTATCGCTGGGGCTGTTTTCCAATCACGAGAGACTGTAAACATTCCTTATGCTTACGCTGATCTCCGTTTCAACCCGGGTTTTGATAAGCAGACAGGATACTTTACTCAGTCAATACTCTGCGTTCCCATTATTAATAAAGACGGGAAATGCATTGGTTGCACCCAAGCACTAAATAAGAAAGGTGGGGGATTTACGGATGAAGATGAGTCGCGCCTAAAAGCATTTACGCAACAAGTTGCAATAGCACTTGAGAACGCGGCTTTGTTTGAGGATGTCGCAAAGGAGCGCGCTTATAATCATAGCATGCTGACCAGTATGACTAATGCGGTGATTACGATAAATGATGAAGGTAAAATTATTACTTGTAATAAGGCTGGGTTAAAAATTCTGAAAATTCGCTCGGCTGATATCATAGGAAAAACAGCCGAAGAATTCTTTACAAATGGTCGTTCATGGATATTGGAGAAAATTAAAAATTGCGAAGAGACGAAAGAAGATGAGCTTTTAATGGATACTGAATTCGAAGTTGGTTCAGTCGAAGACGACAACCTCGATATGGTATCGGCTAATTTGAGTTTTTTACCCCTGGAAAATCAAGATCCAGATGGGCGTATGGATCAAGGTGAGGGGCACCTTGGTACCCTTATAATGGTTGAGGATATTTCCGACGAAAAACGTATGAAGTCTACAATGTCTCGATACATAGATCCTGGAATTGCTGAACAATTAATGAGCGATGGGACGGATATTATGGGCGGCCAGGAGACCGTCGCGACGTTGCTATTCTCTGATGTGCGGGGCTTCACAACGATCACGGAGACGTTGGGTGCACAGGGTACCGTATCCCTTTTAAACGAGTACTTCGATATCATGGTGGAAGCTATAAGTGAGCAAGGAGGTATGGTCGATAAGTTTATCGGGGATGCTATCATGGCAGGATTTGGCATCCCAATAGCCAATGAAGATGATGAAGACAGAGGGGTTCGTGCCGGAATAAATATGATCGCTAGATTGTGGGAGTGGAATGAGCAACGCGAGATAGAAGGCAAGATGCCAGTAGATATGGGTCTTGGCCTTAATACCGATAAAGTAGTCTCTGGTAATATCGGTTCGTCAAAGAGAATGGATTACACCATGATCGGAGACGGAGTAAACTTAGCGGCAAGGCTTGAGAGTGCATGCAAACAATACTCGGCGCGAATTCTTATAAGCGATTACACCTACAACAAATTAAAGGGAACTTACCAAGTTAGATATATCGATGATGTTGTTGTTAAAGGTAAGACGGAACCTGTCGGTGTGAGGGAAGTCTTAGATTATCATAATCCAAAAACGTTCCCCAATCTGATGGAGACAGTGAACCATTTCAATGAGGGCCGCGAATTGTACAAGAGTGGAAGTTGGGATAAATCAATTAAATCATTTAAGGAATGTCTAAAGGCTAACCCAGCTGACAAGCTATCAGAGACCTACATTGAGCGCTGTACCATAATGAAGAAAGAAAACCCAAAGGAATGGGACGGTGTTTGGGTTATGACTTCAAAGTAGGCTCCAGATGTAAAGTTTTTCGGATGATTATATAAGGGTAGTCCAACGATTGATACTTACAGTGGTTTTTCCCCTACATTGAGACATGTGGTCTAAAACAGATACGGATACCTCCTAAAGTGGGGACTTTGGCGTTTAACGTTGCAAGCTGAGATTTTTTTACTCTAATTTCAATATTCTGTTAGTGAGCCGGTCGATGGCCCGGCCGTACTTAAGTTATGATAGAGATTGAGGATCACCACTGGGAACAACGCGCCTGTTCTTTTTGGTAGTTCTGAGGAGTGTCGAGTTTAGCGTTTCGGAAATCCATCTCGCGATCCATTTCCCGGAACAGGGGTTTCAATTCGCGCTGCAGTTTCTTCTGGAGAATTTTGGCCGTCTGGTCGACTGACCTGGCGATGATGGGGCCAAGTCTAGTGGCAACCCGTTTGAGCCGGCGCTCGACCCGTGGTGCGTACTTGACCAGGGTGTCGCGAAATACCGAGACGTGGCGATTTTCGTGATCAAGTATGGAGCGGTAATTACAGGAACCTGGGCGATATTTTCGCGCGATGTAGACTTTCAGTTTGTCATAGCCCAACCGCGCGTCGACCCCCGATAGTTGGCCGCAGAACCGATTGCTCCCAATCCGCTTGGCGCGGACCTTGACCCGCATGGAAAATTGCTGCTCCGTTAGCGTCAGTCCAATGGGTTGCCAGCGTGATCCGAGCTTAGCAGACGACGGTCCGCGGCCCGAAAGCGTTTTGATTTGACTGCGACTGTACCCGTTGTTGAGAGCGATCTTGCCCGGTTCGGTGCGTAAGGTGATATCTGGAGATTGACCGAAAGTCGGGCATGCCGATTGCGCGTGGGTAGGCGGCGTCACTCCGGCTGACCATAGACCGATCATTGTGAGAATGAATAGGCTGGACGCGGGACGCAGCTTTCTCATAGCGGCGTGGTGCCCTGCCGTTCACGTAATGCGGAAATGATTTGAGCCACCGGCTTTTGCCAATCCGCGATGTCGGTTTGCCGGAACAGGCGAACGTTTGGATACCATGGTGAAGCCATACCTTCCGCCAACCACCGCCAATCGGGGGCCTTCGACAGGGCGACCCATGTAGGAATGCCCAAGGCGCCTCCCAAATGCACCGTAGTGTTGGCCGCCGAAACCACAAGATCCATTGCCGCGATTTGTGCGGCGGCCAAATCCATGTCCTTCAGTGGATCGACGCGCGCATCGTCAATGATCGCGCAGCCCATGTTTCGCATGGTTTTGAGATCCATGTCGGTTTCCCCGTACTGCAAGTTGACGAACATGAAAGAATTATCAGCGACCAAAGGCTGGAGATCGCTTAAGGGAATAGAACGCGGCACGCCGGCGTGTTCGCTGCCGCTTCTCCACGAAATACCAATGATGGGCCGACCGTTTGCTTGGGCGCCGTAGGCCTCGCGGAAACGCATTCGGTGATCCGCATCTGCTTCCAGATAGGGCTGTGAGGCGGCAAAATCGGTTCTTGTCCGACGCAAGAAACGCCCCAGATCACCGGCGGCAATCTGGTAATCAAATTTCTGTTGCAACAAAGTAGAGGCCGGCGGGGTTCGTCGGGCATATATTTTAAACTGAGGGAACGAACGCTGGAACAGGGGGAGAAGCCGGAATTCGGTTTCTACGTGTATGTCGCTGGCCATATTGGCGATTTCGTCATACATGGTCGCGAACATTAGTTCGTCGCCCACGGCCTGCTCTCCCCAGATTAGCAGCCTCTTTCCCGCTAAGGACTGGCCCGCCCAATGGGGTGCTTCATAGTGGCGAGCCGGTTCGTGATCGTCTGAACGCCATCGATGCACATAGGCGTCCCACGCCGCGTCGAACTCGCCCTGGGCGAACTTGCAGAAAGCCAGTAAAACCTGGGCGTTCGCATCGTTTGGAGCACGCTCAAGGGCCCCTTGAAGCATGTCTTCGGCTGCCGACAAATACCCTAAAGTTCGGAGCGTATTGCCCAGATTGCGCCGGATGGCGATGGAATTGGGCGACGCTTCCAGGGCTTGAGAGAGACATGACAAGGCCGCGTCGGGTTCGCCTTCGTGATGCAACGCGTTTCCCAAGTTGACCAGCAAGCCCGTATGCGTGCTTTCCCTCTCAAGTCCGGCGCGGAATTGCGCAATGGCGGCCTTGCGATCGCCTTTGCGAATATAGGCCTCTCCCAAATTGTTGTACGCGTCGGCGAACGTGGGGGCGGTCTGAAGTGCGCGGCGGTAGACCCCGATGGCGGCGTCAAGGGCGTCGCTGTCCATCAAGGCATTGCCGAGGTTGTACAGAATGCCCTCGTGATCCGGCGCCAAGCCCTCGGCGCGGCGCAGAGCCGCGAGCGCCGCTTCAGATGCGCCCGTGGCACGATGCAGAACGCCCAAATTCATCCACGCACCGGCGTGTTGGGGATCGTTTTCGAGAACCTCTTCATAGGCTTTGCGTGCCGCGTCCAAATCGCCCGTTCTATGCGCGGCCATGGCGGTTTCGAAAAGCGTATCGGGTTCCAAGTTTGGCATCCTTAGGTTGCTGCGAAGGCGGTCTCGATAAGGCTTGTAACCCGGTCGCCGGTGCGGAGTTTGAGCGTCCGCCACCAATGCCGGCAGGCATCCGCCTGTGCCGAAAGATCTGCCTCGGCGGACGGAGACAGATAACGTGCAAGTGCATCTGGAAGTGCGGTCCAACTGTCCAGGATGATAATTGGCGGGGGGCCACACAAGCCGAGCGCTGCTTCGGCATGCAGCCAGGGCGCGTCGATCACCACCGGCAACGCCCCGCATTCCAGCGCGTCGTAGAAACGGATCGTTTCCGCGGCGTTGCCGCCCGGCGCCAAGGCGAGTTTCGCATCGGCCATATAGGCACTGTAGCTGGGGGTACCTAGACCTTGCCCAAAATCTTCACTGAGAAGGATCGTCGCTGGAATACGATGTTCCTGAAGAACATCTAGCAAGCTTATTCGTTCGTCAATGCGACGATCTGGACCTGAGACAAAACCGGCAAAGAAGAGATCATGCCTGCGCGCGGTGATGGGTAACAATTGCGCCGACGCACGCGGACCAACGCCCGTTGCCCATCCGTTGGGCACCCAAAGAATGGGGCGCCCGTGGGTTTCGGAAAGGCGAAAGGCTTCGGGAATGTAATAGTTCCGGAGAACGTAATCAGCATCGGCGTAGAACCCCCGGTCGTCCTGGCCAATTTCATCGCCAAGGTGCATGACGCCGATGTTTTGATGGCCGGACCTGCGGAGTTCCTGGAGATAGGCCGATGGGTCGGCAAAGGAACAGACCAGAATATCGTTCATGAGGGGCAAGGCCGCATCGTCTTCGATGGCGAACCAGCGCATGGGTCGGCGAAGGGACGCCAGCAGGACCTCGCGGATGAACGACGCCTCCAAGAAGCGATCTAAGACCCGCCGTCGCCAAACGATATTCAAGGGACGGGTCTGCTGAGATGACGCAGTCATGATCTCGAACCGGTGCTCGGCGCTTCTCGCATTACTGATGGCAGATAAACATGTGAACCAAACTGCAATAGGTGATTTGTGTGCCGTTGTATTCGAGCAAGATTTGCGGAAGGATTGTCTCGAACTCTTCAATCGTCATTTCAGCCATGGAAGGCTCCATTCATTTGGCTTCGAGTCCGCGAGCGTGTAGAACTAACACCATGCACTATCACGTTCCCGTCGTGAAAAGTATAGCTCTCAATTTCTGCGCTGACATTTTCTATTGGGCGAAGCGATTGCCGGAATCGCCAGAAGGTCTCGGGTTGTGGAACTGAAGATTTCACAACAAAACGGGTTGATTGCCTTCGATCCTGGATCGACCGATTTGCTCCTTGAGCAGAACCCCCTAGAGTTTCATTCGGAATTCCATCGAATATGTCAGCAGATTTACCCTCAGGTTCGACCTGAATTCCCGCAACCGGGCGACTTGGCCACGGCGCTGACAAGCCGTGGTCATGGCGTCGAACAATCTTTCTTGTCCAGCGAATCGGTACGCGCTTTGTCTGCTGCCTTTGATGATCTGGTGAATGAGAGCTCCGAATCCGTCAACGCCAAGATTGATGCCGATGCCTATTTGCAAGAGCAAATCGTGGCAATGATTTCCGATACCTTGCGCGGTGGGGTCGGGGATCAACTGGAGGCCTACCTGGAATGCTTCTTTCGAATTGATCATTTTGAGTTGATGCGGTCGCGACTGGCGCCAAACTCGGGGGCATCGTTTCTCTGGCACCGCGATTTCGATCCCATGGCCAAGCTACACGTCCTCATCTATTTGACGGATTGTAATGCCGACAGTCCTGCGACGCTATTCACAAACTTCGAGGAGACGCGGCGATGCGCGCAGGCGGGGTATGCTTTTCCGGCCCGCTCGAAGCGCATTGCCGATCTTGCGTCGCTTTTTCCATCAGACGACACCTCCATTTCGCCGGTTCGACCAGCCTTGAGCGCCGGGGATGCAACCGTGTTCGCGCCCTCGCGCATTCTGCATCGCGGTGACCTCCCTGGCGCCGGCGTTCGGGACCTTCTCGTCCTCAATATCCTCCCCAGTTTGAACCCCTGGGATCGCGAACTGGCCGCATTCCCCTTCGCGCGTTTGTTCGCAGGGCGGAGCACGCTATGGTACGATCCCTATTCGCGAGACAAGCCATCCTTCGCCGGCCACAATGAAATTGCCGCCCCGGTATGGGCGGAGTTGGCCTATCCGTTCCCCCTACGTTAGGTTTATGGCAGCCCAAGCGGGTGCCGTTCTGGGAGATCTGATGGCGAGCTTTCGGTCACCTTGAGGCAACACTTTGATCTGATTGCGGAAACGGCGATAATCGACGCAAAGAAAAAGGCCGCTGGAGAGGTCTCCAACGGCCTTTCTGTGAATTGGCTCCGGCGGTAGGACTCGAACCTACGACCTAGCGGTTAACAGCCGCTTGCTCTACCAACTGATCCGGTGTAGAGGCGCGGACCGGAATCGAACCGGTGTACACGGCTTTGCAGGCCGCTGCGTAGCCACTCCGCCACCGCGCCAGTCAAATTAACGGGTCTTTGTAGGAACCCGAAAACCACTGGACCTGACCTTGAAGGCGAGCGAACTTAGACGCTCACCTAGGGCCGGTCAAGGCATTGAATGCGATGAAATTATCTGATCCTGGGCCGGTGCTAATCCAGCACTTTTAACGTTGGATACGTTTGAGTTTCTTCCCATCTGATAATATAAACACGCCATACGCAACGTCCCGCCAGGGAGATCAGGAATGGATTTCGCCGCCGCACGCCAAAACATGGTGGACTGTCAAATTCTGCCCAATCGGGTCGATGACCAACGGATCGTTGACGCCCTGCTGAAAATTCCCAGAGAGAAGTTCGTTCCCGATAATTTGACGGGAATTGCCTATGTTGATGAGATCGTCCCGTTGGGCGGTCAACGTTATGTCATGGAAGCGATGGTTGTCGCGCGACTGCTTCAGGCGGCTGCTTTGAATGCAGAAGACGTAGCTTTGAGTATTGGCTGTGGAACCGGCTACGCCACGGCCGTCCTCGCGCAAATTGTGGATACGGTTGTCGCGGTCGAACCGGATAAGGGGTTGGCGCAGAAAGCCAACGAGAACCTCGCGGCCATTGGGTTGGACAATGTTGTCGTCGTTGAAGGCAAACTAGAAGACGGTAACATCGATCAGGGGCCCTACAACGTCATCTTTTTCGATGGTGCGGTGCAGACCGTGCCGGACGCCATCTGTGACCAACTGGCCGAGGGCGGACGCCTTGTTGCGATCGTCGCAGGTGAGCGCGTCGGAACAGCCTATCTTTACAGCCGTTTTGGCGGTGTTATCTCGAAGCGCGAAGTTTTCGACGCAGGAACACCGTTGTTGCCGGGTTTCGGAAAGCAAAAAGCCTTCGTATTCTAGCGCCGTGCGGGCAGTAGACGATCAGGTTGCCACATATTCCCCGAAATGGCGCGAATCTTGCTTTCGGGGAAAATACATATTTGACCACTGAAGGTTTTTTTGCGAGTCTCTGGAGACCGCAGTATTCTGGGGATTCACGCTGGGTATTGACCCGTCTCCTTGGGTCGGGTCACTTGGTGTATGAAAGAATTGAGTACCTAATTATTCGGTGTGAGGTCGTTTTGTCTGATCAACACTTTGCAGTAGCAAAATTTCGGCTGGCTTTTCTGGGTATTTCTGCTGGCGTTATCTTGGGAATGCTGCCGAATGGCCAGTCGGCGGAAGCGCAAAATCTTTCCAATGCCATGGCTGCCGCCTATGTGAACAATCCGTCATTGTTGGCAGCGCGCGCTGGTGTACGGGCCACGGACGAGGGTGTGCCGCAGGCCTTTGCTAACTGGCGTCCTGATGTTTCGGTTTCTGCCGATCTCGGCATCTCTCAAATTGAGAACACGAAGAACACCGGTTCAAATATTGATCAGACCCGGCACCCGAAGGGCTTTGGTATCAAAGTCTCGCAATCCCTGTTTCGCGGTGGCCGAACGTTGGCGGCCACTAGAAAGGCTGAAAACAACATCCGGGCTGACCGTGCACGCTTGATTTCGAAAGAGCAGACTGTGCTCTCCGATGCCGTGACCGCGTTTATGAACGTGTTCCGTGATCAGGCTGTGCTCAAACTCAACGTGAATAATGAACAGGTCTTGAAGCGGCAACTAGAAGCCACCCGGGACCGGTTTGAAGTGGGTGAGATTACGCGAACGGACGTGTACCTGGCCGAGGCGCGTTTGGCACGCGCCGTTGCTGACCGGATAAAGTCTGAAGGTGACCTGGAAGCATCACGGGCAACTTACGAGAACGTCATCGGCGAAGCAGCCCCCGGCGAACTAAAACTTCCGCCGTTGCCGGTGCACCTGCCAAAAGAGAAGGCGGAAGCCCTGAAAGTCGCCGCGACGAAGAACCCGGACGTGATTGGTGCGGAGTTTAGTCGACGCGCGGCATTGGACAATGCGGACGGAGTTCGGGGAGAATTGCTGCCAGAGCTGGGATTGGTTGGAAATTGGACGCGTGATTACCAAAGTGCGGGGGAATGCTGCCAAAGTACTACCCAGTCCTTGACCTTGAACTTGACCATTCCTATTTATCAGCAGGGCGCCGTGTATTCCCGCCTCCGTGCAGCTCGACAAGACGCTGCTGAGTCTACGCTTCTTATAGATCAGCAACGGCGAGATGCCGTTGAGGCCGCGGCAGCCGCCTGGGAATCGCTGATCACGGCGCGTGCCCGTGTGAAAGCGTTTGACGCCCAAATTGATGCCAACGTCGTAGCCCTGGAGGGTGTTGAGCGTGAAGCCGCGGTCGGTTCGCGGACAATCTTAGATGTTCTTGATGCCGAACAAGAACTCCTCGATTCGCGGGTTGCCCATGTTCGGGCGCAGCGCGAAGAGGTGGTTGCAACTTATGATCTATTGAGTTCCGTCGGACGCATGACAGCGCGCGACCTTAAACTCCCCGTCACCCTTTATGATCCTCGT